>CAYNGF010000146.1:0-7772 GCA_964396515.1 uncultured Paludibacter sp. | reverse complement strand
CTTTTAAAAAAGTAAACTGAAGGTTTACTCCTTCGCCATACGATTCCAGAAATGGAATTTTAAACGTTTTTATTTCTTCGTTGAATTTTACCCACTTACTATCCAACACAATGTTTCCCTGCATTAATTCATAAAGCACCATGGTGTTTTTTGATGAGGTTCCGAAACGAACAACGGCATTCTCACCCGATTCGCATTCAGTTTTTTCAGTCGAATACCATTCGTACGTTTTGTAAGCAGGTTTTTTATCGGTTTTTGCAAAAAGCACAAAATTGTATTCCGATTTTACTTCAGCGCCGAATTTATCTTTAGCCGTCAAAACCAACCGATAAACACCCGACTCCCATTTTCGGGTATCAACTTGTATTTTGTTCTCAGGGACGTTCACTGTTCCGGCTGTAACTTTCGATTTTACTTTCAAACTATCAAAATCGTTGTTGCTTTCAATGTATTTTCCGGATTCTTCCAATCTGAAAAACGTATAGGAAACAATCGTTGATACAAATTCGCCATTTATTGTTTCGGCAGAAACAGGAATAGCAAGTTTGCCGGACTTTTCAATCATTTCCGATATGGTAGCATTGACAAACAGCGCTTTATCGCCAACCGAAAAAGTCATATCACCTTTTTGGGTTTCACCGTTTTGCTGCGTAACATCAGCAGTAACTATATACGAATAAACATTGGCACGCCAGCCAATTATCATATCTTTTGGTTTTTCAGGCGTGAAGTTAATTTCAAAATTCCCATCGGCATCCGTTACTAACGAACCTGAACTTAATTCTTTGGTTTGTCTATTCAACCACCAGCAATAAAAATGCGGTTGCTGCATTACGCGATACTTAACTTTGGCGTTGGCAATAGCGTAACCGGCAAAAGCTTTAACATTACCTTTTACGGTTACATTATTGCCAAATCGAATTTCCGAAACGGGTTTTAAAAATTTCACTTCAAAGGTTGGCCGTTTGTATTCCTCCACCCAAATAGTTTCTGCACCACCCTCGGCGCTTAACGTAAACGCACCATTTAAACCTTCACCGGGCAAAACAAATTCGCCGGCAAAAGAGCCAAATTCATTGGTTTTAAATTTTTTGGAACTAATTTTCTGATAATTTGCATCATACAAAGTAACTTCGTATGAAGCGTTTTTATTAACCTCCTGTTTGTTTTTTGCCGAAAAATAACTGATACCTTTGAAATACACCGTTTGTCCCGGGCGGTAAAGCGATCGGTCGGTCAGTATTGTTAGTTGTGCCCGTGGATTTTCAGGATTGCTTGCATACGATTGATAATACTGATAATTCTGACTGCTAAAATATTTATCGTTGCCCGATTCAAAAAAATAAACATCGTTTGAGTATTCGTTTTTACCTGAGATATGGTAATAACCATTTTTATCAGTGTTGGCAGTTAATTTAAGATTAAAATCATACGCACTGCCATTCCATTTGAGCGAACCTGACTTTACAGTAACATTCGGAATCTGCAAACCTGTTTTTCGGTGGAGTGTATATAAATTAATTTTATCAGGATCGGTTTTACGCATAATATACGAAAGTGAAGTTACCGTGAAGCTGCTGTACGTAATATTTTCGGGATTGATTTCGTTAGGAGTTGATATACTTAATTGGTAGATGCCATAATCTCCTACATTTAAGTCTATTAGCGTATCTTTGGTAAGAAAATTTACATCTTTCTTAAGATTGATTTTTCTTGTTTCAATGAGTTTTGCTGTTGGATGTAGATTCCTATCGTTTCGGTTATTTTGCTTAAAGGTATAAAAATCAATTGCACTTACATCGAGCTTGTAAACTTTAAGTTCGGCTTCGTCAAGATTGGAAAAACTAATGTTTATTGCTAATTTTGAAGATGGCAAACAAATACCTTTATGACTGTACGATAGCTTTTTGCGCAATATTTCGGCTTGTATGTTTTTCAGCAAATTAATGCGTTTGTATTCCGGAAAACGTTTAACTCCATCGGCACAAATATCGTAAGCTTTTCGAAGCGAAGTTTTATCAACTTCAGCATTTTCAACCTCTTCATTTTCTTTTAAACCGTGATAATAACTTGCTAAATCGGCAAGCACTTCGACTACAGCCGGAAAATTCTGAAACTTCTTTTCCATAACTTCCAAGGCATTCAAATAACTCTTTTTATCTTCCGATTTTGAATATACGTAGTCTAAACGCTGCAAATCGATATAAATCAATGCATCGGGCTGTTTATCGGGCAAATGAAATGCAATCAGTTGCCGGTACACTTCGAGAATTTTATTTTCGAGCGATTGCTGAAATTCTTCATCAGGAATGAATTTGACAAATTCCTGCGCAGGTAAATAAAATTTTGTATCGTCAAGCGGGTTTTCAACATCGGTAATGCCTTCAAGCGATTCCAGAACGTCAATTTTACGTTGTGCTAAAAAATCGAAAAGCGAAGGTTGGAGAACTTCGCTGTCGTTACCCTTTTCAAGTAATTGTTCATATTTACTTACTTCTGTTTTTTGGAGTAAATCCGCATCGAACAACGAGGCATCAAGTAAAGATGATATTTTATTGTAAAAAATATTTTTGGTCCATTCATTAATATCTTCAGGTGTAGTACCATAAACTTCTGTTCGTTCATTAATATTCCACTGATTTGCCTGGTAATATCTTGCATACAATTCAGCAAGCATTGAGTTTAACAATGCTTTATCGGTTTCATCCGTAGTTTTTTCAATAAATTTTTCAAAATCCTTTATCAGCAAAGGCGCTTTCTGCGGTTCTTTTTCAAGCGCAAAGCGCATTTTATAAATGGTAGCTTTTATTAACTGCTGAATATTACTATCTTTCATAGCTTTTTTGAGAATTATTTCGGTTTCCTTTAAAGCAGATTCGGGAAGTTGCTTCGAGGCAAGTTCTTCAATTTTTTTCCATTGTGATTCATAGTCAATTTCTACTTTTTTTTGTGCCAAAAGTATGCCTGTAACAACAACAGTTAAAATGAACAGAAAGACAATTAATTTTTTCATATTTATCTATTTTATCATGGGTAAATGATTCAACAAAAATACAATTTTAACTTATAAAGTTTAACTTTTTGATTGATGAATATAACGTGCAATTTCCATAATTCTTTTGCATTTTTTTAGAAAATACCATCATTTATTTTGATAATTCAAAAAAAAATATTTTATTTACATTTAAATGATACCAATAAGTATCATATAAATTTTAACAGAATGCAATTTAATAAAACAACCGAATATACGCTGCGCATTTTGAGCTTTATGTCGTTAAATGAAAGCGATTTATATTCAGCAATCGATTTATCTGAAAAACTGAAAATTCCCTACAGATATCTTCGAAAACAAATGATTATGCTTTCAAAGCAAGGATTTATTGAAAGCACACAGGGAAAACAGGGCGGATATAAAATTGCCAAAGCTCTGACAGATATTTCTTTGTTGGATATTGTAAATGCCACAGAAGATTATACGAAAGAAAATATGTGCTTTTTTGGATTTCAGGAATGTCCGTTGCAAAATCATTGTTCCATGCACGATAAATGGGGCGAAGTGCGTGATAAAACCTTTGAAATACTTAAAACAACAACACTGTTTGACTTGAAGCAGGAAAATTCAACTATTAATCTCACAATCAACTAAATAATCACAATTAAATTTAAACATTATGGTAGATTCACAAGTCGTCCTATGGGGACAAACCATTGCATACACATGTTATGCATTGGCAATCATGGCGTTAATTGCCTGGTTTGGTTATAAAATAACCCGACAAGGCGATGCATATAAAGCGCCAACAAAACTTTTTTATGTTTTTGTATCGGTTCTCGTTGTTGCAGGTGTTTCGTTGCACATTATTACCTACAATACCATTCCATGGTCGCCTATGGATATGAACCGTGCCGAAATCAAAGCCGATAAGGTATTTGACATTAGTGTTGGCAATCATGAATTTAAATTGCCAGCAGAAAAACTAATTATCAAAGTTGGTGAAAAAGCTTTGTTTAAAGTAGTATCGGAAGATTTAACCTATGGTTTCGGATTATTTCGTCAGGACAATTCCATGGTATTTCAAATGCAGGTTGTACCGGGACACATGAATGACATCTTATGGCAATTTAATAAACCAGGAGTTTATTCCATTCGATCTACCGAATATTCCGGTCCGAAGGGTGCTCAAATGATAGTTGAAAATGCAGTGGAAGTAGTGGAATAATTGCCCCTAACCCCCTAAAGGGGAACAAGAAGGGAAATTTTGAGTCAATTAATAAACAAAAGCAACTTTAAAGATAAAAAATAGTATGAAATTTATAGAAACATTTTTACATGGCGAACAAGGTTTATTCAAACCTAAAACGCTCACACCTATGCAAAAACTGATATTACGTTTTGTAGTAGTATCGTTGGTGTATTATTTCTTTGCGCTTTTCGAAGGTATGATAATGCGTATCTTCCAAATTGACCCTACATTAATGCCTGCCGACCAGTATTTCGGAATCCTTACAGCTCATCCATTAGTGGGAATTTTTGGTTCTACTTATTCGATGGTTTTCGGTGCATTTTTATTTTTGGTTTCTTACCTAATGAAAAAACCAATATGGAGTTACAAATTAGCCAACTGGACTTGGATTTTGATTGCAGCAGGAACAATGATATTTTGGTTAGCCGGCTTCCTTACGCATTATGCGCCACTTTACACACTTTATTGGCCACTTCCTGCCGATTTTACTCAATTCAATCCGCTCGGAGGGGCAATTTTCATCACAGGTATTGCCATTATCATGGTTGGTACTGTTTTTTTTGTAATCAATATTTTTGCAACCATCACATATACACCCGAAGGCTGGGAAAAACAACCTTCAGGAAAATTGATAAAATCTGCTTTGGGAATTGATGGGTTTGGAAATTTATTTAAAAAGAAAGTGCATCAAAAAGAACATTTGGTTACACTACCCGTTGCAGCAGTAGCTCGCGGAACTGTAGATGTGGCATTAAATGCTGGCATTATACTTTTTACGGGAGTTTTAATACTTGTGTATATGGTTTCGTACTTGTTTGGAGTGGATTTGAAACATTCTGCAGTCGATGCTTTACTTTATAAAAACTGGTTCTGGTGGGGTCTGGACCTTATTGCCGATGGTTTAGTTTTAATCTTTGTGGCAGGCACATGGTATTTATTAGCCATGCTCATCACTGGGAAACAATTGTTTATGGAGAATATTGCACGTGCAGCTTTGTTGGTAGAGTTAATTGTTTCGTGGACAGTTTGGTCACATCACCTTATGTCCGATCAGGCACAGCCCGGAATACTGAAGTTACTCTCCGGTGAACTTGTAACAGCCTTCGAATTAATTACTCAGGGATTAGCGTTCTTCATCACTTTAGTAACACTTTGGAGTGCGCGTCCGTTGAAAATGACTAATCCATTAAAGTTTTTACTTGGAGGCTTATTAGGATTTGGTTTGGCTGTTCCAGCTGGTATAATGCAAGCCGATATAGGACTGAACCGCATCTTACACAACACACAATGGGTTGTTGGTCCACATGTTCATGTAGCAATTTTAGTTGGATTGACAATGACATTATATTCAGCAGTTTATATTCTTTTCCCGATCGTGACTAACGGCGCAAAACTTTATAGTCAGAAATTAGCCGATATCCATTTCTGGTGTCATTTATTGGGTGGTATTGGCATGGGAGCTTTTATGGGAATGGCGGGTTTAAACGGCATGCTTCGCCGAACGATTTATTACGAAGGTGAATTTAATTGGTATATGATTCTGGCTGCTTTATCAGGAGCATTAATGTTTATTGCATTTTTGGCATTTTTCTTTAATATAGTTATGAGTCTGGGATTAAATGGTATTATAAAGATATTTTTCCCATCAAAACTGAAAGTTGAAGATACTGTACCTGTTAATGAGTGATTTGTAAACATAAAAGTTCCGAAATAATTCGGAACTTTTTTATTTAGAAGGCAACATTAAATATTAATAAAAAGTTTGTCAGCCGGTTTTCTCAGTTTGGGTAAACGAGCATTATAATCCAAGTCTTCGTGTCGGTTTCCGACAGCCATCATGCAAACCGAACGGAGCTTCATCGATTTTAAATCAAGGACTTCATCGAGTAAAGCAGGTGTAAAGCCTTCTATTGGTACTGAATCAACATCCAACATAGCAGCAGTATAAAGTGCAAAACCAAGTGCGATATATACCTGACGCGCTGCCCAGGCGTAGAACTCTTCGGTATTTTGTTTTTTAAGAAATCCTTCTACCATTTGTCGGTATGCCACCACTTTTTCTTCGGGTAGTTTTCGGGTATTTCTTACAGAAACGAAGTAATCTTCAATCATTTCGGGTGTAAATTTTTCCGGCACTGTAAACACAAGGGTAAATGAACTTGCAGGTATCTGAGGTTGTCCGGGTGCGGATACATCAAAAATTTTCTGTTTGACTTGCTGATTTTCTATCA
The DNA here is from genome assembly GCA_964396515.1 of uncultured Paludibacter sp. Lineage (GTDB taxonomy): Bacteria > Bacteroidota > Bacteroidia > Bacteroidales > Paludibacteraceae > Paludibacter. The sequence goes on along the minus strand of CAYNGF010000146.1, from coordinate 1,294 downwards.
CAAGTACTTTAAAAGGTTGTAAACCCATAGAAGTTGGTGCCAACCTTATAGATTCAAGTATTTGCGCTTTCTTTTCGTCAGAAATTTTTGTTCCGTTCATCGCCTTGCTTGCATAGCGGCGGTTAAGTTTGTCGAGGATATTCATAATGAAAATTTGTTAGTTTTATAAACAAGTTATTTAAATGGCAAAAGTACTTTGTTTTTATTAATTCAGGTAATTTGTAAAAAAAATTATAAAGCAAATAGTTTACAACAGCAATATACAAAATTTGAAACTTTGAACCTGTTAGAATTTGAAACTGTTTTATTAATATTTTCATACTTTTGCAGAACAACGTTACAACAATGTTGTTCAATCTTAGAAAATTTTCTTTGTTATATTTGTTGAATACAGTGAATTCTACCAAAAACATACTAAAAATTTCCTATCCAATTATTCTTACGCTTGTAGCACAAAATGTTATAAATGTAACAGATACTGCATTTTTAGGGCGTGTAAGTGAAGTTGCGCTTGGTGCGTCTGCCATTGCGGGCGTTTTTTATTTCGCGGTTTACATGGTTGGTTTCGGGTTCAGTCAGGGTGTGCAAATTCTGATAGGGCGACGAAACGGTGAAGAAAACTATCGTGAAATTGGACCTGTTATGAATAACGGACTGATATTTAATATATTTCTTGGACTAATTATATTTTTGGGTTCGCTTTTTGGCATATCACATTTAATGAAGGTATTGGTGAGCTCCCCAAACATCTATCAGGCTACTATCGAATATCTTGATTGGCGTATTTACGGCTATTTTTTTATTTTTGCGAATGTGGTTTTCCGTAGTTTTTATGTGGGAATTACACAGACGCGCGTACTCACTACTTCGGCAGTAATTACAGCATTAGTAAACATTTTATTAGATTATGTACTTATTTTCGGAAAATTTGGTTTTCCCGAAATGGGTATTGCCGGTGCAGCCATAGCATCGGTTGTTGCCGAAGCTTCTTCAACTTTTTTTCTCGTATATTACACTTATTTTCGTGTCGATGTAAAAAAATATAAACTTTTATCGACTTTCAAACCTTCTTTCGAAACTATCGGACAAATTTTAAGTTTGTCGATTTTTGTAATGTTTCAGTTTCTGATATCGATTTCTACCTGGTTTTTGTTTTTTATTTTTATCGAACGTATGGGTGAACGTCCACTAGCAGTTACAAACATTGGACGTAGCATGTATGTCTTGCTTATGATACCTGCATCAGCACTTTCAACCACGGCAGGCACGCTTGTAAGCAATATGATTGGTGCAG
>CAYNGF010000145.1:0-7790 GCA_964396515.1 uncultured Paludibacter sp. | reverse complement strand
ACCTCGACTTTCAAAATTCTAATTATAGTGCAAACCTAAAAGCGTGTGTTATGCGTTCGGTGTTTAAATAAAAGAAAAACTGTCTAAAGAAAATTCTAATATGCATAAAGTTATACTAGTTATCAATAAAAAAAAACGAAAATGTCAAATATCTTTTAATGTTCGATTTATCTTATTTTTTCTCAATATGTCCTCATCTTCTATAGTTTTTCTTCTTTCAAATTGTTCTTTCTGAAAAGTTTCTATATCAAGATATAAAATTTCAACTGATTGAAGAGCAGTGCCTAAATCTTTTCGAACTACTCTTTGACCTACACGTCCAGGAATGTAAAAATGATAATATCTGGGTTTTATGTCAATAATTTTCTTATTTAAAACCCAACGATAAACTTTGTCATCGTTATATTCGAATGGTTTAACAACAACAGGATTTTGATATTTTTTAGAAAATAATCTAGTAATATCTTTAATCTCAAATGAACATATTTTGTCAGGGACAGTAATATTATCCGCTGCGTTAACATCATATTTATACTTTTGTAAAAATTCACATACTCTCCAAGGGTCTTCATCTGGAATTGATGTTAATGTTATTGAGATTAAAGAATCATTTCTAAATGAAGGCTGCATAGTAAAAGTACAAATTAAATCTTTCCCTTCAATGGTGTAGGTGTCTTGTTTAGAAATTATATTCTCGGATTTTAATTTATTTCTGACTTGTAAATATTCATCTTGTGACATATATAACCAAAAATCCAGAAAAAGCTTATCATTTTTCTTAATTTTCTCATCGATACTAATTTGTGATTTGCTTTCGTTTGTTAATACTTTTTTCTTCTGAACTGAATTGGGAATTTTTTGATTATTGTTGTTACAACTTAATAATAGTAGTACAGATATTGTTATAGTTATTGACTTCATAGATATATAATTTAATAGATTAGTGTTGTTTTATTTATAAGATTTTGATTACATTTGTATAACTATCACACGTTGTGATAGTTTAATAAAATGGATAATAATGAAAACAGTGATGTTGTATTTTGCTGTCCAATTTGTTAACTGATTCCTTCGTCGTCTCTTTGACGAATCGTGGATTCAGCTAAAGAGTTGGTGAAAAAAGAAAAATCGATAGTTTACTCTGTCATTTTACCCCTACAATATGATTGTGGGGGTTTTTGTTTCTCGCAAATAATGCTTAAATAATTATTACAACCTATTTTTTTTACTTTCTACACAATCCGTTTTTTTATATTTTCTGCCATTTCAATACTTAATACTCGTCCAATTTAATTGGTCTTCAATTGCATTTCTTATTTTTGTGTCGATTTGTTCAGGTGCTTTTCTGATATATTCTTCGGCTAAAGCTTGTACTTCAAGTGGAAGACATGTTAAATAGTTTACTGCATTTATTTCGGACAATTCTAATCCAATTTTATCTTTAAACGAGCTTGAAAGGTTAGTCCAAATGACTGCATCGATGTCCTCCTCTTGTTCAATCCAATTTACAATTTTTTCTTTGTATATAAATTCAGTTGGTGTGACTTCACTTTTTTCTTTTATATAGATTCCAATTTTATTCTTTCCACATCCTTCTCGAACTGCTAAATCAAGCACAGCTTCATCTAATTCGTTATATAATGAGATTGAAAATAGAACTTGTTGTTCTTTAACTCCATTCCGAATTACTAATGTAAGCCTACCATCTTTTTGAAATACGAGCAAATTCTATAGGTAAATAAGGACCATTTAAATTCCATCCACTGTTGCCTAACGTCACATCGATTTTTAAGCTACGAGAGTCCCATATTAGTGAACCCCAACCAAGAATTGCAATTCTCATATTTATATATTCTAAAATTAATCAAATACACAATACACGCGAAGCGTGTATATTTTTTCTTTTCTTTTCTCTGTTGATAAAACGAAATCAATATATATCTAAAGTGAAGATTATCAATAAAATGCTGTTTCTCATATTTTTTTTACACTGACGCATAACGGATTGAGGCTATGAGAAGTGGCGGAGTGCGGGCGTGTAACTTTCATCATTTCACTAATGTTTGTGCGGGCTACAAAGTTTGAATTTAGTACTGAAACCGCCATTTCTTATAGCCTATGTTAGCCGACCGCCCTTTTCTTCTTTTTGTTTCATCTCGCCATTGCGACCATTGTAGGTTTTTCAAAAGTTTTGTCTGTTTGTGGGTGATTTATAGAAATTGTTTTTTCCTTTTTTTTATCTTGGTTATTGGTTTCTGATATGGCAAATTCTATTTCTTTCGGGATTTTTACACTTGATTTTAGCTTTGTTTTCTGAAAGTCGATAGTTCGCGCAGGATTGGGAACTTCAAAATAAGGTTCAAGAGTTTTCCAATCGATATTTCGGATTGTTACAATATTTTTTAAATAGAAACTAACCCAATTATCGCCAATTTTGTAAATAGGCTTTACTAATTCTAATTTTTGTTGCGAAATTTCAGCATACTTTTTATCTAATTCAAAACCAATATATTGCCGTCCTAATCGTTTGGCTGAAATAGCTGTTGTGCCTGTGCCTGAAAATGGGTCTAAAACAATATCATTTTCATCTGTTACCATTAGAATAAGTCTATCCATTAAATGTAGTGGCAATTGGCAAGGGTGTGGGTCTCGCTTTGAGTTATGCTTTATGCGGTGTATATCCGTCCAAACATCTGAAACCAAAGGACCAAAAGGGTGTAGGAGGTCTTTTTTGCCTCCGTAGTCTTTCCACAAATATCCTTGTTTTCTGTCTCGTTTATGTGGGTGTCGTAGCTCGTAAATCTTTGCTCCTTTTGCTGCTTTTGTATAAAATAAAATTCCGTAATGTGCAGGTTGTAAGGATTTTCCCATTGGCGCTGTGGGTGCGTCCCACGAAATCCAATGTTTGAAATGTGCGAATTTGTTTAAATAAGTAGCATAAAAAGTTAACCATTTCGGAATATTATGCAAAAAAATCGATCCCGTTGGTTTGGTAACTCGAACCATTTCAGCAATCCATTTTTCGCACCAATCCAAATATTCTTGAAATTCTAAATTGTCTTTATAGCTGGTGTATTTTTTTTGCAAATTAAAAGGTGGGTCAGCAAATGTCATATCTACCGAATTGTCAGGAATGTTTTTAAATAATTCCAAACAATCGCCCTGAATAATCTTATTTAAATATTTGTCAATCATTTTTAAAAGTTTCAATTAAAAGTTTTTCAAATCGTTGCAACTCGTCTTTGTGAAAAGTAAAAACATCTTCATAAGCTGTTACCATTCTTCTTAAATCACCTTTGCGAACATACCAACCTATGCCATCAACAAAACCTATAAATTTAGCATTTGGATAGTGCGATTTTATTAGGGCATCAATTGAAATCTCGGTTTTTGATTTGTCGCCTTGCCCGGAAGAAGTCGTTGCTAAAAATGAACTTTCAATAATAATTAACGGATTTTTCTTATTTGGGATTACAAAATCCATTGTTCTTTTATTATCGGGGGCGTTACTTATAAACTCTGTCAAATCACCAAATTCAAAAGTTAATCCTAATCGTTCCAATGTTTCAACAATCAATGTCTCTGGATTATTTCCTTTCATTCCTGCATAACTGCCTTTTTCTTTGTATCGGATAATGGTGTCAATCAGTTCGGGAATTTCAAATTTGAGTTTGGAAATGCTTAATTTTTTCAACTCAAAAAGCGGAATTGTATTCGCTAAAAATGGAATAGAAGCACCTTCAAAGAAAATATTGACCAAGCCTTTGCGAAAATATTCGTTGCTTTGGATTTTCTTTAAAATCGTTGTATCTGACCATTCATTAATGTTATCAGGATTTTTCTCTTGATACCACTTGTCTTTGTAAACAAGTGCGTTAAGTTCAGGATTATCAACAATGCGAATAATGGTTGTTAATCTCTTTAAGTATTCATTTGAAAAGCCTATCAAAGCCAATAAAGCCCTTAAACCGTTCTCTTTTTCTTTGAGCAACCACTCAAAAATTTCTTTTTTAAGCCCTTCTGTTTCAACTTTATTTTTGACAATCAACAAAGTCTCTTTCAGTGAATTAATATATCCCTCGTAGCTTTCTTCAAATTTTTGATTGAAGAAATAAAACGTATTTTTCTGAATGACAGTTGTAAATTTATCTTCAACACTTTTCATTTTCATATCTTCTTGAAAATTAATATATATTCGTCTTTCATCGTGTTTCTCATTCCTTTAATGGGTTTAAGAATACTTTTAACTAATGGCAAATTATATTTTTTTGCCGAGTTAATTATTGTTTCCTCTAATCTTATACCGCCTGTTTGGTTGGTGTTTGAGCCGATTATCATTGCAAAATACTTGTCTTTTTTCAAAACTCGTGATATTTCTGCACAAACTTTATCCATATCTTCAAAATAGTTGTTCAGTCTGTCAGTTTTGTTTTTACCTCTTAATCCAATTAATTTATTTTTAAGTTCCTTTGTATCATAACCTAAAAATTCCAATTGGTCTTTATCGTTTTCTACATAATCAATTGCAAATGAATATGGTGGCGAAGTTATCACACAATCAACGCTTTCATTTGGCAAGTCAATTTTTAGTGCCTCCGAATGATTTAAAATTGTTGTTTTACCGATTTCATTTTGCTTGAAATACGGATTTTTTAATGTGGATTTTACCGTTTCAACGTATCGCAACAAAACTTTTTCAAACAATTGTTCGTGATTTGAACGTACAACACGTTTTGAATATCCCAAAGCATCTAACCAAGCCAAAAAAGCAAGATTATAGATTTTTTGTTTTTCTGTGTCTTTTACTTCCGAAATTCGCTGTAAAACGTTTCCTTGTTTAAAAAAGTCAAAAAGTTTTTTATTGTCTAACGGTGTATTTTCTAATAAATTCAAATCTATCGTCAGCGATTCATATTTTACTTTTATCATAAATTGGCAAAACGGACTTACATCGCAAGCCACCGAATTTATTCCCATTTGCGCAGCTTCAATATTTGCTGTTCCGCTTCCTGCCATTGGATCTAAAATAGTTTCGCCTTTTTCAACTCCCAAAATATTTAACAATCCTTTAATCAGTTGCGGGTGAAACTTCCCGCGATAAGGGAAAAGTCCGTGCGTAGAATAACCTGTCGAAAATTGTCCTTCTTCAAAATAGGCTTGTGTTTGTGCGGTTCTGCTTTCGTTTATCGTAGCGTTGTAATTGGAATAAAGCAAATAATGTTTTGTGTGCTGATTGTCAATGGATTTGATAAACGCAGAACGCTCTAACAGTTCTTCTTTTGATAGACAATTAAATTCCAAAAACGCCATTTCTATTTCAAATAATTCATCAACGCTTGGCAAAAGTTCAATATTGTCGCCAAAGGATTTGCTTATGAAAGAGGGTATGGTGTGAAAATGTTTTTGTTCCATTTTTTTATTTCCTGATAATAATTGCAAAGATAGTTTTATTTTTTTGTATCTACTTTTTTTACACCTATTATCAACAAAAAAACAACCTTGTCAGGTTGTCTTCTTTATTTTTACGATAAATACTGCACTATCGCTCATTATAGGGTGACGGCTAACGGTTTGGCGGTATGTTTTTGTTGCCGATTTCGAAGCACGTCACTGTCAAGCCACGATGAAGTTTGAAGCGAGCCACAGACATTGATTTAAGCACTATCTCGGCAATAAAATATACCGCATGTTATGCCCCGTAATTATTATTTCTTTATCATTTTCCCTAAGTAGAAATTTTTATTGGTTTCAACACGCAAAAAGTACAAACCATTCGCTAAATCTTCAATATTTATTATTTCGTTATTCGGGTAATTAACAACTTTTATTAACTGTCCATTATTGTTATAGATTTTAATAGACTTTATTGTTTCGTTTGTATTTAATCTAAAAGTAATTTTGTCAGACGCAGGATTTGGGAAAATACTCAATTCCTTTGACATAATAAGATTGTTTTCACTTATGGCACTAAGTATTCCGCCCCAAACTTGTTGAGTTGTGTCATATTGCTGTATTTGTCCGCTTGTTTGGTTATAGCGGTAAAAATTATTGGTAAAGGTTGTATCACCTGTCGAAGTAATTGAATTTATTCCGCCAAACATATAAAATACTATGTCGTTATTAGTTTCAAGCGAACACCAGGCAACTCCGCCTATCATTGGTGGAATGTTATTTGAAACCAACGTCGCAACCAAGGTGCCATTGACTACCCTTACAGTGTAAAGATTAGTTGAAAAAGTTATTGAGTTTGTTGATTTTTTTGCAGAATATTTCTGTCCGCCAACAATAAATATTTCATTATCTAATAATGTCCGACCTGTTGCCGGAAAGGCAGACCATTCGTTTTGAGGATAATTTTGAATATTTGGACCAAAACCCCACGAATTAGTTGAAGTACTAAATTCGTAGCAAGAAAAATTATTTGTTCCACTTCCGTTTAATCCACCAAAGATATAAACCTTATTGTTCAATGTATCAGAAATTGAAGTATGACCGTAAAGTGCAGTACCTTGAGGAATGTCCGATTTTTGTGTAAATGTGCCGGTTGAAGCATTATATTCATAAACTGCACTGCTCGCAGTACCATTAGCAAGTTGACCACCCGATAATAACCATTTTCCACCACCCGTATAACCGCCCGACATGTAGCCACGCTGAGAGTATGTTTGTTGTGTTTTTTTTGATACTTGAAAAGCGTGTGGGTCAAATGAATAAAAAGCATTGTCAGCTGTTGAACGTAAACCGCCCAATACAGTCATTTTTCCTGTGTTATGGTCATACGCCATAAAAGCACCATGTGCAAGAGGTAATTCATCTCCGCTTGGGGTAATTTTTGTAAAAGTTTGGTTGGAAGGGTCATAATGATATAAATCATTTGTGGAATGTGTAGTGTTTGACTTGCTGTTGTCTTGCACCACGCCACCGTAAATAAAAACGGAGGTATCGCTTACTTTACAATAAGCAGCTCCGTATCGTGGGCTAGGAAGTTGATTTTGTGCTAAAACCGACAAGGAATTTATTGTCAGTAAACCTAAAACTAAAATTATGTGTTTCATAAACTATTCGATTTTGAAGTTATTAAAATGCAAAATAAAACAGAATGGTCTAAAAATCACTTGCCATTTGGCAAGAAATTTCATTCTGTTCGTTTTGTTAGTGATAGTTTACGAATTCGGCTTAAAGAAGTATCTGTAACACCAAGATACGAAGCGATTTGCTTTAAAGGAACGTATTTCAAAATTTCAGGATTATGCTTTACGAGCAAAAGATACCTGTTTTCTGCCGTTTCGGTTTGTAGTAACAACATTCGCTCTTTAAGTTCAACCATATTTCGCACCAACAATCTCCTGCCAAATTCTCTATGTTCGGGGTACTGGTTAAAGTGTTGGTTCATTTTTTGAAAATTTACAAGCCATACCGAACAATCTGTAATAGTTTTGATATTTTCGCAAGATACAGAACGATTAAAAAAAGAAGCTGGCTCAATAGCAACCTGATTTTTTGTAAAAAAGTTTGTTGTTATTTCTTCACCTTGACCATCAATAATATACGAACGCATTATTCCTTCATGAACAAACATGTAATTTTCACAAATATCTCCCGCTTTCAATAGAAAGGTATTTTTGGTGATTCTTTTATAATCAAAATAAGATACGATACTTTTTGCTAACGGAATTGGTAATCCAAGTTGTTCGTTAATATATTTTACAAATGAATTTTCATCAATCATGCTAACTGTCTTTTTTATTATGGGGCATAACGACCGAGGCTATGGGCTTGGGCGGGCTGCG
>CAYNGF010000144.1:0-7996 GCA_964396515.1 uncultured Paludibacter sp. | reverse complement strand
TATTATAGATGATTTTTTTATAAAAACAAATTCGAGTCCAATTATTCAATTATTTATTGAATTTGTTCAAACAAATAATACAAGGAAATGAAACATAGTTACTATGTAAGATTAAGATTGTTGTAGGAAATTAATATCTTAAATAATAAACTAATATTTTAACAGCAAAGGTATTATTTGCTGATAAATTTCGATTTTAAATAAAAAATCTATGCCAAATATTAAAAAGCAAAGAGATTTCATGTAAAATGAAATCCCTTTGACAATTTATAATTCAAAAAAAAATGAAAATTCAATAATACACTTTAATTTTAACAAATATTTTCTATACATTAAACCTGAAATGCATAATATCACCATCCTGCACTACATAATCTTTTCCTTCTACGCTCATTTTTCCGGCTTCTTTACAGGCTGCTTCGGAACCAAGTGCAATATAATCTTCGTATTTAATAACTTCAGCACGAATAAAACCTTTCTCGAAATCAGAGTGAATTACACCTGCACATTGTGGGGCTTTCCATCCGCGATGAAAAGTCCATGCCCGCACTTCTTGTGGTCCGGCAGTAAGGAATGTTTGTAAATCGAGCAAATGATAGGCAGCTTTTATCAATCTTGCTACGCCCGACTCTTTTAAACCTACTTCTTCCAGAAACATTTGTCGTTCTTCATAGGTTTCCAGTTCGGCAATATCAGCCTCAGTAGAAGCTGCAACTATCAGTATTTCAGCATTTTCGTCTTTCACGGCTTCTCGCACAGCATCTACATATTTATTGCCTTTCACTGCCGAAGCTTCGTCAACGTTACAAACATACATTACGGGTTTATCCGTAAGCAGAAAAAGATCTTTTGCCAGTTTACGGTCCTGCGGGTCAAGTTTTACAGTACGTGCCGATTTTCCCTGCAACAATGCTTCGCGGTATTGCACGTAGATATCATACAATGCTTTTGCCTGTTTATCGCCTCCGGTTTGCGCTTGCTTTTGCACTTTGTTAATACGACTGTCAATGGTTTCGAGGTCTTTCAATTGTAATTCGGTATCGATAATTTCCTTATCGCGAACAGGATTTATAGTGCCATCCACATGCACCACATTGTCATTATCGAAGCAGCGTAGCACGTGCAGAATAGCATCGGTTTCGCGAATGTTAGCTAAAAACTTGTTCCCAAGTCCTTCGCCTTTGCTTGCACCTTTTACTAAACCGGCTATGTCAACAATTTCCACAGTAGTAGGAACAATGCGTTGAGGTTTCACAAGCTCTGCCAATTTGTTCAGACGTTCGTCGGGCACTGTAATTACACCCACGTTGGGTTCTATGGTACAAAAAGGGAAATTGGCTGCCTGTGCTTTGGCATTGGAAAGACAGTTGAAAAGTGTTGATTTACCTACATTGGGTAAGCCCACAATACCGCATTGAAGTGACATGCTGCTATATGATTTTTAATTTTTTTTAATTACTATGAATCCTGATTTTTTACAAAACGGAGTGCAAAGGTACAAAAAAATGTACATTTGCCGAATTGACATAGTTAGAATTGACTATTCTTCTTTACCTAACTAACAAAAATTGCGAAAATATTTCTACCAATACAAGGCATTTATTTACCAGATAATCTGTTAATAACAAACTGAAAACCGGAAAAAATAAGCGGTATACCCATAACAACATAAAACACGGAAAGATACGTAATCGGAACAATCCCCAATAAACGAATAGAAATACCTAAAGTTATCATGGTGCCCATAAGTATATAACTGCGTTTATTAAAAAACCGATACATTTTTTGATATTCATCGGTCATGGACAAAATGCGTTGCGTGTGCGTTTTTACAATTTTCCGGAACATAAAAAAATAAAAAAGGCTGCCTGCGAGTATCCCAATCAACATTTTGCCAAAAAGTGTAACAAATGGAGCGTTGTAGCTCATCAACCCTCGAAGCAAAAGAATAATTCCTGCAGTAAACCATACAAAAGCAGCAATGAGTAATAAATTTTCTTTTTTTATCATTTATTGTAGAGTGATTTTTATGTATCGTTTTTATTTCTTTTGATAAAACTTGAAAAGCAAAAATACAAATTTTTTATGCATCATTTTTTTTGTAACTTTGTGCCCAAATGTGAAATTTAAAAAACATCTATTAAGTTGTTGATTATAAAATATTCACGGCAACAACATTTTCAATTTGTAGTTTAGTTAAATATTCCAAAGTTTTTAAACTCTCTCCAAAAAACATTAAGTAAATGAAACAAATACTTATTATCAACGGCCCGAATCTGAATTTACTCGGCAAAAGAGAACCTGCGGTTTATGGGAATCAATCATTTGAAGCGTTTTTCGAAACACTAAAAGAAAAATTTCAGGATGTAAATTTGCAATATTTCCAGTCGAACCACGAAGGAGCAATTATCGATAAAATACATGAAGTTGGTTTCAGTTTCGATGGCATTGTACTTAACGCAGGCGCATATACACATACATCAATAGCAATAGCCGATGCTATACGCTCTGTTACCACTCCGGTAGTCGAAGTGCATATTTCAAATGTTTTTAAACGCGAAGCATATCGTCATCATTCATATTTGTCCGAAGCCTGCAAGGGTTGTGTTATCGGATTCGGACTTGATTCATACCGTTTAGCTATTGAATCATTTAAGTAATATTTTAGTAAAAGCAATCAGTTACAACAACAAATGAAAAAAAGTACAAAAATAATTGCAACTATAAGTGACAAAAGGTGCGATGTGGATTTTATCCGCGAGTTATTCAACGAAGGGATGAATGTGGTTCGAATGAATTCAGCGCATCTTCAGAAAGAAGGATTCGATAAAATTATTCAAAACGTACGGGCTGTAAGTTCGCAAATAGCCATTCTTATGGACACGAAAGGTCCTGAAGTAAGAACTACAGCTATTGAAAACGATGAAGTGATCGAAATTAAAACCGGTGATTTGATAAAAGTAAACGGAGACCCTTCCAAAAAATCGAACAAAGAATTAATTACCGTGAGTTATCCGCATTTTGTACGTGATTTACACGTTGGCGATGATATTCTCTTCGACGATGGAGAAATTGATCTTAAAGTAGAAGAAAAAACCGACGATTATTTGCTTTGCAGGGCTCAAAACGATGGAAAACTGGGCAGTCGTAAAAGTGTAAATGTTCCGGGTGTGCGCATAAATTTACCGTCATTAACCCAAAAAGACAAAGAAAACATATTGTATGCCATTGAACAGAAGATTGATTTTATTGCACACTCGTTCGTACGTAATAAACAGGATGTAATCGATATTCAAAACATTTTGGATGAGCATAACAGTCCGATTAAAATTATTTCAAAAATTGAGAATCAGGAAGGGGTGGATAATATCGACGAAATTCTTGAACATACCTATGGTGTAATGATTGCACGTGGCGACTTGGGAATAGAAGTGCCACAGGAAAAAATTCCGGGAATTCAGCGTAAACTAATTCGCAAGTGCGTTAAAGCAAAAACGCCTGTAATAGTAGCTACACAAATGCTGCATACAATGATTAATAATCCCCGACCTACACGTGCTGAAGTAACTGACGTGGCAAATGCAATTTACTATCGTACTGATGCCTTAATGCTTAGCGGCGAAACCGCTTATGGCAAATACCCCGTGGAAGCCGTACGCACAATGGCAACCATTGCCCGCGAAGCCGAAGCTACAAAACTTGCCGAAAATGATATTCCGATTGAAATCCGCGAAAACGATACAACTTCATTTTTAGCGCATGCTGCAGTTGAAACAAGTCGCGTACTTGGAACTAAAGCAATTATTACCGACACTTTTAGCGGACGTACTGCACGTTTTCTGGCAGCTTATCGCGGCACGAGTCCTGTTCTTGCAGTTTGTTACCACGAAGCATCAACACGAATTCTGGCACTCTCGTACGGTGTTTTTCCAACTTACAAAAAAGCTCGAAGCAACACACAAGAATACTTTATTGAAGCACTGCTCGAACTGATAGAAAACAAACAAATCAGTGTAAATGACTCGGTTTGTTATCTTAGCGGCAGTTTTGGTGAAGGATTTGGAACAACTTTCCTGGAAGTTAATAACGTTGGTAAAATTCTTGAATCGCGCGATAAATATATTTTGCCTAATTTCTGATAACCGTAAAACATTTTAATAATAAAGGCGTTAATTATCCTGACGCCTTTTTTTGTGTTTATTTTTGTTAAAGGTTTAAACTGATGACTACCATCTCAGTCAAAAGTGCTCGTAAGGTTTTAAATTGGCTCGATTGCTATTATCAGTATAAACTGGTTTTATTTTTTTGTTTGAAATTTTATTAAGTCATTAAAATTTGGAAATTATTAGTTGTTATTGAAAATTGTTTAGTCAAGGATATAGTTTTGAGCAGAGAAACTTAGTATAAATTGAAAATACTACATATCGAATTTTCATGTTAACTGTTCACTTGTTTACTCGTTTCCTTGTCCACTCGTTTCCTATTAAATAAAAAAGGTATGAAAAAAATTTTTTTAGTGTTTTTAGTCTCGTTAATTTCATTTTCGTTATTTGCATTTCAAACCATTCGTGGAAAAATTGTTGATGCTGGTTCAAAAGCACCTCTCGACTATGTTAATGTGGCATTGTTTAAAGAAAATTCAGAGGAACCTTCAGTCGGTGTTATTACTGATGACAAAGGCAATTTTCTTCTTCCCAATGTACAAAAAGGGAAATATTTTCTAAGGATTAGTTTTGTTGGATATAATACCGTTAACATTCCACTCATCCTCAGTGATAAAGAATTGAATGTCGGGGAAATACGTTTACAGGAAGACAGTAAAACTCTTTCTGAAATTCAGGTTATGGGTCAGGGCACTCAAATGCGTTTCGACATTGACCGCAAAGTTTTCAGTGTTGACCAGAACATAGCATCAGCAGGCGGTTCGGCTACTGAAGTCTTACAAAACATTCCTTCTGTTAATGTTGATACCGAAGGTAATATATCGCTTCGGAACAGTTCAAATGTTGAAGTTTGGATAAACGGCAAACCATCAGGACTTACCGCCGACAATCGCGCGCAAATTTTACAGCAGATGCCCGCAGAAAGCATTGAGAGCATCGAGATTATCACCAATCCATCGGCAAGGTTTAATCCTGAAGGAACAGCCGGAATCATTAATCTTGTGCTCAAGAAAAATCGCAAAGCAGGCTATTATGGTAGCGTATCAGCAGGAATTATGTACTCCGACAAAAACAAACCCGGAGGAACACTTGGTGCTAATATCAATTTTAACAGCGGGAAATTCGATGCGTATCTTAACATTGGTTATCGCCGAATGAATTTTTCGGGTGGAGGCAATAGCAATCGGTATAATTTACTTGGCATCGATACACTCTCGTTGCTTCAGCAGAACTCTTTATCAAACCGATCGTTTGGAGGTGTTTTTATGCGTGGCGGTGTTGATTATCGTCTCGATAAAAAAAACACATTTAGTCTTAGTGGATTCGGTATGTTTGGCGATGGTAATTCCACCTCGCGAAACGATTACAAACTCACTGCCTTTGATTCTAAAAAAATATTGCGTGATTATACCCGAAACAATACGGATTATGATACTCGTAAAGGTATGAATCTGACTTTGGACTACAAATATGACATTGATAAATCGGGTTCAAATTTTTTAGCTTCTGTAGCCTATTCACAGCATGTTCGTACAAGTAATGAGAGATATAAACAAACCGATAATTTAACAGAAAAAATTAGCTCTGATATCAGTCAGGCTCTGGAGGGTTCAAACAGAGAATGGCTCTTCAAGGCAGATTATACCCAAAAATTTACTGAAACAAACAGACTTGAAGCCGGTTGGCAAACTAACATTTCGAACCGGTTTAGTCCCGGTTCAGGATTCGACAACCTTAAAAATCAGGAAATAAAACCTTATTACAATGTATTTGACTATAACGAAAGCAATCATGCAGCTTATGTAACTTATGGTGACCGTTTTTTTGACAAATTAAGTTTTCAAGCCGGCTTGCGTGCCGAGTACTTTACACGCGCCTCCAATTATGAGTATAAAGACATGAATGACAACTGGGCATTAAAATCAATTGCTATTGAACCAAAATCAAATTTTCAACTTTTCCCAAGTGCTTATCTATCGTATTCGCTGCCAAATAACAACGAACTGCAGCTTAATTATTCACGCAGGGTAAATCGTCCGCGTGGTCGTCAGATCAATCCTTTTCGCGATTATTCCGACTCAACCAACATTTCCTATGGAAATCCTGATTTAAATTCCGAATTTTCCTCCTCAACAGAACTGAATTATATTAAAAACTGGGATAATCACACCCTGTCGGCATCGGCATATTACCGTTTTACCGACAATGTAATACAGGAGGTAAGTTTCATCAACCAAGGAACAATGGAAAGTACTTTTATGAATATTGCCAAATCAACATTCACAGGAGCTGAGTTTGTTGTTAAAAACAGACTTTTTCGTGTTCTAAATCTTACCACATCGCTGAATTTTTATTACAACAAACTTGATTCGTCAGTTTATTTCAACCCTTACAATACTTCTTTAAGCACTACCATACCCGAACAAAGCAATTTTTCATGGACAGGACGTATTATAGCGAACATGTTGCTTGGCAAAACAACTTCGATGCAAATTACCGGCGACTATTCAGGTCCGCGCATTTTACCGCAGGGAACTCAAAAAGCGAGTTATTCAATTGACCTTGGTTTGCGGCAAACATTTTTCGATCGTAATCTCAGCTTGAATTTCACCGTTCGCGATTTATTAAACAGTCGGCGTTTTGCTGGTACCACTCAAGGACCTGGCTTCTATCAAACCTCAGAATCATATTTTCATGGTCGTATGATTGGTTTAACTGCCACATGGAACTTTGGAAATACGAAACCTAAAGCCACAGACCAAAAGAGAAGACAGGTTAATGATATGAATATGGAGTCAGACGGTGATTAGAAAAAACATTCTTTAAAAAATATCGGCAATATGAAATTTTTATGTTGCCGATATTTTTTTGATTTCAACTTTTTTCCATAAATATTTCAATATAAATTAAACAGATTTGTAGCATCTGTAAGATAACATTAATTGACATTTTTACTAATCAAATTTATAAAAATATTGATTTTCTGAAAAATTGAATATCTTTGCTGCATATATTTATAATATATCGAAACTCAAAAATCACAAAATTTATGAAGAAAACTATTTTAACCCTTATTGTTATGGGAGCATTTGCATTTGCAGGCAATGCTCAAATAGATAAAATTGTAGGTCGTTGGAAAACTATTGATGATAACGATGGAACAGCTAAATCAATTGTATATATCTTTAAAGCTACCAATGGAAAGTATTACGGAAAAGTTGAAAAGCTTTTTAAAGACCCCGATGCTCTATGTACAGCATGTGAAGGCGAAAACAAAAACAAACCAAAACTTGGTTTGATGGTGATTAATAACATGGTAGAAAAAAACAACTCTTTAACCGGAGGTACTATTCTCGACCCTAATAACGGCAAAGTTTACAGATGTAATATCAGCTATAATGAAAAGACAGGTAATCTTGAGGTACGCGGTTCTCTCGACAAAAATGGATGGATAGGCCGCTCGCAAACATGGCTAAAAGAGAAATAATTTTTGAATTTGCTTTTAAAATCATGCTTGGGGGGTGAATAATTCTATAACCGATTCCAATTTTAACATATTAGCGCCATTTATTCTTCAATTTTGAACTTAAAAAGCATCTTTTTAAGCCCATTATATAAAGCTAAATAAAAGAATACCAACCAAATAAAAATATACAAACAATCTGTATTGTTAAATATAGTTAAATCAAAGAAAAAACTCAAGAAATATGTTGTACAACATAAAAAATGCCCTTATCTTTGCATCGTGTTTTTCATGGTATTAGATTTAAGGTTAATTTAAAAAGATTGGGTTGTCGGGAGACAACCTTTCTTGTTTTATACAAACTCCGTTT
>CAYNGF010000143.1:0-8096 GCA_964396515.1 uncultured Paludibacter sp. | reverse complement strand
ACACATAATTAAAAAATAAATATCGACATAGCTTAATGTTTGTCGGTCAGTAGTGATAAAATATATTTACATACACGGATTGCGAACCAACGCTTATCTGTTAGCTATTATCGATGTGGCAACACGCTACGTTTTGGGTTGGTCGCTACGAACTTCAATGAAGTATCAGGATGTGATACTTTGTTTGCATACAGCTTTGAATGGTCATTCCAGTGATAAAATTATGCTTAGAACCGACAATGGAAGTCAGTTTATATCGCATGGACTTGACAGGTATTGCAAAACAAGTGGAATAACCCATGAATTTACACATGTGGCAACACCCGAGGAAAACTCATACGTGGAAAGTTTATTCTCCTGCGTGGAGAAAGAAGTGGTGCTTACACATGAGTTTGACAGCTTATATCACGCTCGCGAAGTGTTCAAAAGATATTTTATCTTCCACAACACCAAACGCAGACGGCATGCATTGGGAAGGCGTTCGCCAATGGAGTACTGGAATACATTTTTTTCTTTGCCTGACTTCAAGCAAGAAGTAGCGAAAGCTGGAGTACTTGTCAAGGGTGGCGAAGCCACTTGGCTTGCCCTTGACAAGTGCGGAAGCTGTAGCTAAATTCGCTTGCAGTCAGAAAAAGAAAAATACACAAACGAGACTGACTTTTGTCTCAAACTTTTTTGTTAAAAAGTGTCCAAAAAATAGGGGGTCAAACCAATTTATTCTTTATTCTTTGTTCTTTGTTCTTTGTTCTTTGTTCTTTGTTCTAATATCTGTTCACAAGTCCATTTACTTCATCGTTTACCAGTTTAGCAAAGTCAGCTACTTTCATTGTACCTTTATCGCCTTCACCTTGTTTACGAACGGATACTTCGCCGTTTTCGGCTTCTTTTTCACCTACAATCAACATATACGGAATGCGTTTCAACTCGTTATCACGAATTTTACGTCCGATTTTTTCGTTGCGGTCGTCCACTTGTACACGAACATCGGCACTGTTTAAAGTTTTAGCTACTTCGTACGCATAATCGTTGAATTTCTCACTGATTGGCAATACCACCACCTGATCGGGCGTTAACCATAACGGGAATTTTCCGGCAGTATGCTCAATAAGCACTGCTACGAAACGTTCCATCGAACCAAAAGGCGCACGATGAATCATTACCGGACGGTGTTTGGCGTTATCTTCACCGGTATATTCCAACTCGAAACGTTCCGGTAAATTGTAATCCACCTGAATGGTTCCCAATTGCCAGCGACGACCAATGGCATCTTTCACCATAAAGTCGAGTTTTGGACCATAGAATGCAGCTTCGCCCAATTCCACACGAGCTTTTAAACCTTTCAGTTCGCAGGCTTTGATAATCGCATTTTCAGCTTTTTCCCAGTTTTCGTCGGAACCTATGTATTTTTCTTTGTTGTTCGGGTCGCGGAGCGAAATTTGCGCTTCGAAGTTTTCGAATTCCAAGGCATTGAAAATAATAAAGATAATATCCATTACTTTCAGGAATTCCTCCTCAATCTGATCGGGACGGCAGAAAATATGCGCATCGTCCTGCGTAAAACTACGAACGCGTGTTAAGCCATGCAATTCACCACTTTGTTCGTAACGATAAACGGTTCCAAACTCAGCCATACGCACCGGAAGGTCACGATAGGATCGGGGTTTAAACTTGTAAATCTCGCAGTGGTGCGGACAGTTCATCGGTTTCAACAGGTATTCTTCACCTTCTTCGGGCGTATGAATGGGTTGAAACGAATCTTTTCCGTATTTGGCGTAGTGACCTGAAGTTACATACAATTGTTTATTGCCGATATGTGGCGTCATTACCTGCTGATAATCGAAACGACGCTGGATTTTTTTCAGGAAATCTTCCAATCGCAGACGTAAAGCTGTACCGCGCGGCAACCACAATGGCAAACCTTTACCCACCATTTCGGAGAACGTGAACAATTCCAGTTCTTTACCGATTTTGCGGTGGTCGCGTTTTTTTGCTTCTTCGAGCAATACCAGATAATCGTCGAGCATTTTCTTTTTTGGGAACGTGATGCCGTAAATACGTGTCAGCATTTTACGTTTTTCGTCGCCACGCCAATATGCACCGGCTACGCTGAGCAGTTTAATGGCTTTAATTTCGCCGGTATTGGGTAAGTGAGGACCGCGGCAAAGATCAGTGAAATTTCCCTGTGAATATAAAGTGATGGTTCCATCTTCCAGATCGCTAATCAGTTCCACCTTATATTCGTCGCCTTTATCTTCGAATTTTTTAAGCGCTTCGGCCTTGCTGATATCCGTACGAACAATAGCTTCCTTGCGCGCTGCCAGTTCCATCATTTTGGCTTCGATGGCTGGGAGGTCACTTTCTTTGATAATAGCCGAACCCGGATCCACATCGTAGTAGAAACCGTTTTCGATAGCCGGACCAATTCCGAATTTAATGCCCGGATACAACTCCTGAAGGGCTTCTGCCATCAAGTGAGCCGACGAGTGCCAATACGCATGTTTGGCTTCTTCATCGTCCCATTTATGTAACTTGATGGTGGCATCGGTTTCGATAGGGCGAGTCAAATCCCATATTTGTTCGTTTACTGTGATGGCAAGCACCTCTTGTGCAAGTCGTGAGCTGATACTTTCAGCCAGTTGAAGTCCGGTAATGCCTTTGGCAAATTCGCGTACCGAACCATCGGGGAATGTAATTTTAATCATGATTTCTGAACCTTACAAATGGTTTTTATAGTTTAAGGTACAAAGATAAAGAAAATTTAACCTCGATTTTTAATTGTAGCCATTATTTTACGCAGGTTTTTTAAGAATAAAAAAATCCGGCCTGAAAAAATCATTTTCAAACCGGACTGACACAGAAAAATAAATCAATTTTTATTTTAACCCTTTTAAACCCATTTTTCTGAAATATTCGAACCATTTTTCTTCCGGTTGCTGTATTTTGTACAATTCCTTCAACGATTCAGTTTCTGTTTTTTCGTTTTTCAGCACCTGATACATGTGTATCAAATTCGATGATTTGATATTTCCGCCACAATGAATAAACCGTTTACGTCCTGCAAGTCCATTCATTATAGCTTCAAAAGTGATATATATTTCAGGTCTGAGTTTTGAACAATCGACAGGAAAATGAATATAATCCAATCCTAATTTTTCAACAATTTCTGCTTCATTAAGCAATGCATTTCGAGCAGAAGCAGGTGAAAGATTTACGATTACATCAAACCCATTGTCTTTTAAATCAATTAGTTGATCAATCGTTGGCTGTGCGCCTGATGCAAGCGATTCGGAATATTGATAAAAGTTTTCTATCGTATGTATCATTCGGAATGGAACACTTTAACTTACTTTCTGATCGTGCTTTAGGTTGTTAAGCCTGAGCGGGAACACTTAATAGTACTTCGTTTATTGCCTGTTTAAAAGTTGCTTTTGGTAATGCTCCCATTGCCATTTGTGGTTGTGCATCTTTTGGGCAGAACAAAATACTTGGAATGCTCCGGATACCAAAGGCTGCTGCAAGTTCTTCTTCTTCTTCAGTTTTTACTTTATAAATGTAAATCTGGTCTTTGTATTCTTCGGATAACTCTTCGAGTATCGGGGCTACCATTTTACATGGTCCACACCAGTTGGCATAAAAATCGATGATACAAGGCTTGTCGCCAAGATATTTCCATTCTGTCGGATTCTGTTCGTAATTAGCTACTTTCGCTAAAAAATCTGCTTTTGTTAAATGTGTTGTTGCCATAATTTTATTATTTTGTATTGTTATTTTTTTTTGAGTTTTAGTTTGTTGATATTTAATTTGTTGGAGTTAGCTGCGCTGATATTTTACATTCCGGGCAATCGGCCAATTTTACCTAATTTAGTCCATTTTGCATACAATCCCCAGGCTTGTTTCATCCAGTGACCAAAGATTGGCATTGGAATCATAATTTCTTTTTTGCTGTCGCGATAAACAAAGGCTGCTCCGTTTCCCATGTCCATCACACAAAGTATATTTAAATGTTCCTGATAACCTTTTAAATTAGATTTGCCTTTTTCAAGGGCAATGATATTGTAGGCAGTATTTCTTCCCATCACTTCGGCAATGTGCCCTTGTTTGGCTGTCCATTCCGGACCTTCGTAAGCAGCGGCGTCGCCAATGGCAAATACATTTGTATGGCCTTGAACCTGATTAAAATTATTAATTCTGACAAATCCTGCTTCTGACAAAGGTAAATCGCTGTTTTTCAACATCGGAGAACCGGCTCCCGCAGCTATAAACATGATTAAATCTGCATCAAGTTTAGAACCATCTTCAAACAAAACGCCATCTGCCATAAATTCCGTAATTTTCTGTCCGAATTTGCTTTTGATATTTTGTGCTTCGAACATTTTATGCACTGCTTTCATGGCATTTTTACCCATACGAGCGCCTGGTTCAGCCATAGGTGCAAACATAGTGAGTTCAAAATTTTTACGGATACCTTTCTTCTTCAGATAGTTGTGAATATTGAATATCAACTCAAAACCGGGACCTCCACGAACTGCAGACTTATCTTTCGGATTGCCGCCAAAACCTATGGCTATTTTTCCGCTACCTTTCGCAATCAGTGCATCAAGTTTATCTCGTAATTCAAGCGTTTGTTGGGGTTGTCCGCATATAGTGGTTGTAAATTCAATTCCTTTGGGTTGCATTTTGCCGGCCCCGATAGCTACTACCAGATAATCGTAGTCAAGGGTTTGATTTTCAAGTATAACTTTCTTTTGGGCAGAATTTATGGAAGCAACTTTATCGATAATTAAATTAAATCCAAATTTTTTCTGAATATCAGCCAGTTTAATTTGCGCATTTTCATATTCAAGTTTACGTACAGGTATCCATATTGAAATTGGATATACAAACAAATATTCTCGATCGGACACCAGCGTTACCTCGAATAATTTACTTTTTTGTAGTTCAATCGCTGTTTCTACACCAGCGAATCCACCACCAAGAATGAGAATTTTTTTCATTGTAAAATATTATTTCATTTGTTTTAACAAGAAATCTTTCGTTTTTACCCCAACGAAACGATTTATTTCCTTACCATCCTTAAAAAGTATGAGTGTAGGTATATTCCGAACATTAAAACGCTGTGCCATGGACTGATATGTTTCGATATTTACTTTCCCTACATATTTCCCAGCGGGAAGTTCATTGGCTACTTCATTGAGAATTGGCGCCATCATGCGGCAGGGAGCACACCATTCTGCCCAAAAATCAACCAAAACAAGTTTTCCTTTGGTTTGCTGATTAAAGTTTTTATCGGTAAGTGTAATAATTTTATCACTGTCAGCCACTTTGGGCATATTTTTCATTTTTCTTCGTGCATAAAAATTCAGTATGATAAATGCGACGAAAATTACTGCAAGAATAATAAGAAAAGTTTGCATAATATTTTAGTTTTGAAAAGTTTGTAACGTCTGAAAAGCTATTCATTTAATTTGGACGTAATTACCTTGGCATATCCACATATTGGCATAATAGCACATTATCTTCTCATCATCATATGCATCAGACCACCACCATTTTTTACATTCGTAAAACCCAGTTGCTGTAACATTCTCACACCGTAAGCCGAACGTGCTCCTGAAGCACAATACAAAATGATTTCTCTGTTTTTATCGCCTAGTTCACTAGCTCTATTAGCTAACTGATCCAAATCGATATTGATAGCTCCCGGATAAGCTCCGCTCATAAATTCGCCTCGAGTACGTACATCTACAATTAAAGGTTCGTTCGCATTGGTTTTTGACTCTTGTTTAGGCTGACCGGCTGATCGAACTTGTGCCATCATCGAATGAAGTCCGCCTCCATTTTTAACATTTACATAACCAATCTGCATCAATAAACGTTGTGCATAAGCCGAACGTGCTCCGGTTGCACAATATACAGTAATATCTCTTTGTGCATTATTTCCAAGTTCTTCGTAACGCTGCATGAGTTCATCTAGCGGTATGTTCACTGCATTTGGAACTGCACCTGCTCTAAATTCCTGTGGAGTACGCACATCAACTATAATGGGTGATGAAAAATCTTCTTTTACACTTCCCCTTTCATCATTTGATTTATCATTTTCTGCTTTCTTATTTTCTGATTCACCAATTTCTTTTTTCTCTATTTCGAGCAATTCAATTTTTAGATTTTTAAATCCAATCGTACGAGCCTGACGTTGCAAAGAAGTATGACCCCCCGAAACATTGATAACATTCTCAAAACCAGCTCCTTTCAATGTACGTAATGCCTGATGACCTTTTTTTCCTGTTTCATCATAAACAACCAGAAGACGATTGAACGGAATGGATGCCAATTTTTCACGAAGTAATTCTAAAGGTATGTGCATTGCACCCAATACATGCGATTTCTCATACGCAAATATGTCCCGAACATCAATAAATACCGGGTTTTTATTTTCAATATAAGCATCTAATTCCGAAACAGTTACCGCTGGACTAAAACCGGACATACGGTTTTCGGCCGTGTAAGCAGCCATATTAATGGCATCGTTAGCCGTTCCGAGAGGCGGTGAATAAGCAAAATCTACGTCGGCCAAATCGCTGACTGTAAGCTTATTGGCGGCAGCAGTAGCTATTACGTCC
Source organism: uncultured Paludibacter sp. (assembly GCA_964396515.1). Taxonomy (GTDB): domain Bacteria; phylum Bacteroidota; class Bacteroidia; order Bacteroidales; family Paludibacteraceae; genus Paludibacter. Next base: position 1,476 of record CAYNGF010000143.1, on the reverse strand, counting down.
AATCGACGGTCGGCGCCGGCATAACCTGCTGTTTGACCACCCAAAATTACGCCTGTTTTTTTATCGTAAACCAGCATTACGGTTACTTCTTCTGCACCGGGATAATAAGAAGTATGATGTTCTTTGTGCACAACAACAGCATCAGCATCAATTCCCAGCGCACGGGCTTGCTTCAGTGAAAGTCCTGTTGTTCCGGCAACAGCTTCGAAAACACGGACAATCGATGTTCCGATAGAACCTTTATAACTATGTTTACCGCCCAATGCATTTTCGGCAGCAATACGTCCCTGACGATTAGCAGGTCCGGCTAAAGGAATGCGCACTTTTTTCCCGTTCACACGGTGTTCTATTTCCACCATATCACCTGCCCCATAAATGTTTGGATCGGAGGTTTGCATATATTCGTTCACAAGCAGTCCGCCTGCTTCACCCATTTCCAGTCCGGCTTCTTTAGCCAACTGAAGCGTAGGACGAACACCAATTGACAATAAAACCATATCAGCCTCGAGCGTTTTACCATTGTCCAACTTAACCGAACGCTGTCCAATTTCGGTAACACCGGCTCCGGTGTGAATACCTACACCATACGAAAGCATTTCTGTTTCAATAAATCCCGCAGTTTCAGCTTCCATTATAGCCATTACGTGTTGCATCATTTCTACCACATTTACTTTTATACCTCTTTTGGTAAGCGCTTCCACCATTTCAAGTCCTATAAATCCACCCCCAACGACAACCGCTGTTTTTGGCTTCTTTTCGTTGATAAACGATGCAATTTTGTCCATATCTTCCAATGTCCAAAGCGTAAAAACATGGCTTGCATCGGCTCCGGGTAAAGTTGGCTTAATAGGGCGACCGCCTTGAGCCAGTATCAATTTATCATATTCAAAAGTCATCAATTCACCACTACGTGTATCACGTGCCTTTAAAGTGCGATTTTCTCTATCGAGTATCGTGGCAATGGTATGTGTGTAAACATCAACATTGTACTGTTCTTTAAAACTTTCAGGACTTTGTAGAATTAGTTTTGAACGACTTTTTATATCGCCACCGATATAATAAGGTAAACCACAATTGGCAAACGAAATATCAGCGCCCGCTTCGAGCATGGTTATTTGTGCATCGGGCGAAATTCTGCGAACTTTTGCTGCTGCTGTTGCACCTGCAGCCACTCCTCCTACGATTAGAATTTTTTGCATATGATTATGTTTTATTTTTTCTTGTTTTTAATTGACGCTGCAAAGGTAATACAACTCTTTTTAAATTACAATAGTATCACTAATAAATTATAATAATATCACTATAAATTTTATTTATATTACTCATAACAATTATTTATTCATCTTATTTACTGATAATTATATTAATAATTAAACTTTCGCATGTATTTAATTGCATGAATTACTGATTATTGCTAAATGCTGCATATTGAATATCAGATGGTTATACAAATGTATGTTTTCCTAATTTTCGATG
>CAYNGF010000142.1:0-8281 GCA_964396515.1 uncultured Paludibacter sp. | reverse complement strand
CTGAAAATTCTTTTAATTTTATAGGAATTCCACCAAATATCAAATTTTGATTGCTGAGCCATAATAATTTATCTTTTTTATTTTAATATTCTAAAATATTATTCACCATTGAATGAACGTACACACCTGAATCCAATATAAGAACGACTTTCAAATTGGTACTCGTAAGTACGTACACCGCATTGAAGATAGTAAGCAACATCTTTCCATGATCCACCTTTAATAACTTTGCGCTTTAACACTTCTGCATCATCCTTTTTTGCACCATACTGATAATTTGGATTTAAATCGTATACCAAGAGATTTGAAGTATTTGTATATGCAGACGATGTCCATTCGGCGACATTACCTGCCATATCATAAAGTCCGTATTCATTTGGAGGAAACGATCCAACTTTCATTGGTGTAGATCCGGTATCGTCGGTATAGCTGCCACGCATAGGTTTAAAATTAGCAAGATAGCATCCCTTCGCATCTCGTATGTAATTTCCTCCCCAAGGGTAGAGTGACATGGCTTTACCTCCTCGGGCTGCATATTCCCACTCGGCTTCAGTTGGTAATCGATATTCTTGTGCCTGAAGTTTTGAAGCATTATTATATAGTTTTGTTCTCCAATCACAAAAAGCATTTGCCTGTTCCCAGGTAACACCAACAACAGGATAATCATTATATCCCGGATGTGAGAAATACATATGCATTTTGGGATCGTTGTAAGAAAATTGATAATCCCTTATCCACATCATCGTATCAGGATAAATATTTATAATTTTTTTGGAAATAAGATCTTTACGATCACGCAATTTACGTTCAATTGTTTTATTAATAATTACACCATTTTGATCTACAAAAGATGTATCAACCTTTACTTTTGCAGTAGGAAGATAAGCTCCAGTATTGACATTATATTTATTACCAGGTAAGGCTGCTTGATCGTAATTAATCCATTCATACATATAGGTAAATCTTCCGGGATTGAGTTGTTTTTTTAAAGTTTTTCCATTGGTATTACTATAATAAAAATAATTTAAAATACGCTGAACAGTTGTATCTTTCGAATCCCATGGAATCTTTGTTTTCCAATTTAGAGGTACTGTTTCAAGTTCTTCGGGTGTTAAATTAGGTATCTCAGCTTTATCTTGGTATGTAAAATACTTTTCATAACCAATTACATTTTCGGCAATGAGCCTTCTACGTGCGATTGAATCACGTACCCAGAAAACAAACTGACGGTATTCATCGTTGGTTATTTCAGTTTCGTCCATCCAAAAAGCTTCTACTGTGACATTCACCGGTTTATCACTTGCTGAACCGAGTGCAGACTGTTCGTTGGCTCCCATCATAAACGAACCGCGTTTTATAAATACCATCCCATAGGGCTGATTCTCGTTAAAACCTCCACCACCTAAAATTTTTTGTGAAGTCCCAACTAATTCTCCGGCAGGTCTATTGCAGGAGAAAAAAGAAAAAATCACAAAAAATAATATAAGATTTTTTTTCATTTCTGTTCCTAATTTATTTAAATCAGATATGATTATTATTCATTTTTTATAGTATGCGTATACTTTTGTATTTGGTCGATTTTTTTCCAAAAACATAAGCAAAATTGTATCTAAGCAATATTTCATGCGAGCCTGAACTCGCAAGAATAATTTTTGACGTTGGCAGGTCGTATGAGTAACCTGCAGAAAAACCTTCACTAATATTCATCCCTGCCAAAAATACCACTGCATCTTCCAATCGATAACTAATTCCACCCCAATACTTTTGATCAAATTCTAGTATTCCTGATGCATCGATTTGAAATGTGTTAAAATTACTTTTAAACAAAATTGAAGGTTTTATTTCAAATTTTGTTTCAGGCCATTTATAACCGGTTCCTGCAGTGAAATACATAATTCCTTTTTGTCGAAATTGTGTTGTCTCTCCCCAATTTACTTTTGGATTATTTAAATGTTTATAGGATATTCCAGCCCATGAACTGCCAGAATAATACCAAGCTCCAATTCCAACATCGAAAGATATTCCGGATACTGATGTTTGTGGTATATCTCCATCAGCAGTGATATCATGGTATTCACCTAAAGTTACACTATGCGACTGTACACTATCGCCTGCAAAACCAATACTTATAAACCCTATATTGGTTCCTGCACTTAATATTCCTTTCCCCACCTTCATTTTGTATGCATACGTTAGATGCACACCTTGATTTTTAAATAATCCAATACTGTAATTATTAAAACCAAGCCCTCCGGCATGATTTAAATTACCTGTTTTAAGGGGAGAACTGATACTGAAATCAGTAATTCTTCCCCCGTTTGGCATTCCAATCCATTGAAGTCGGTGTTGTCCTGCTACTTCAATCATTCCACTTTCTCCTGCCGCTGCAGGATTTATGGTTGTACGATTGAGCATATACTGACTTAACTGAGCATCGAACTGAGAAAATACTGGTCTTATGCAAACAATTGAAAATAAAATAAGAAGAATCTTTTTTTTCATGAATTTTCAATCTTATCATTCTCACAAACCTTATAACTGATTAAAAATTTGGGTTTGCGTAATACATCAAACTCAAAAAGTTTAAAAAAATTGTTTGCTGAGTGAGTAAATCGGACAAATATTTCTCCTTTATATTTTTAACGGCTATTATGATAATATATTTTCTCAGTATTCTTCTTCGTTGAAGAAAAAATCCTCTTTACTGGGATAATCAGGCCAAATATCCTCAATACATTCGTAAATTTCTCCCTCATCCTCAATTTCCTGTAAATTTTCTATTACTTCAAGGGGGGCACCTGACCGTATAGCATAATCAATTAATTCATCTTTTGTAGCCGGCCATGGCGCATCTTCAATTTTCGAAGCTAATTCTAAAGTCCAATACATAAATACCTGTAAATTTTTTAATTAATAAGAATTTTGTATTTTCTGTTTTTTGTGCAAAAATAGAATTTTTTTTATGAAAATCTACTTTTTCCAATATATTTCTTTGGTTTTAAACGTTAAATTAATAAATCGGGCAAGAACAAAGAAATAATCCGACAATCTGTTAACAAATTCATTCAAATGTTCAACTTGTTGATAATTATCAGTTACTGCCTGAATTTTACGTTCTGCTCGGCGAGTAATAGTGCGACAAACGTGTGCTAATGCTGATACAGGATTTCCGCCGGGTAAAATAAAATTTCTCAGTTCCGGCAACATTTCATTCATAGCATCAATTTCATTTTCAAGCATTATTACATCTGATTCTGTTAAAAGAGAAATCTGATTGATACTTGTTTTTTCAATATCAGTTGCCAAAAACGAACCGATTACAAATAATTTGTTCTGAATTGTATATAGCGTATTTTTTGTTGAATCAGGCAAATCATTCGTTAACAACAATCCAACAAATGAATTTAATTCATCAACTGTACCATAAGCTTCAAGGCGTGCATCAGTTTTTTTCACTCGGGTTCCCCCTATTAGTCCGGTAGTTCCATTATCACCGGTTTTGGTATATATTTTCATATAGATTTTTCAGATCTTTCTCTTTAGGAGTAAATTTAAATTTTAAGCTTTTAATAATAGTATTTTTTGTCTGACAAACGACATAAATAAATATACAAAGGTAATAAACTTAACCTTACATTTTTAAATAATTAATTTATAATGCATTTTATTTAAATCCGGATTAAAAAATACAATACCCATTTCGAAAACATCAATAGTGGAAGTTACTTTTTCATTCGTTTTAATTTTTTCCCATGCTGTTTTCATTCCATCGGACCAATAAATATCATCTATAAACATTACTGTGTTAGCGTGAACTTTGGTCAAACACTTTTCGAAATAATTTATTAAAGGCTCATATCGATGGTTTGCATCAATAAAGATTAAGTCTAATACTGGTGTATTTTTTAATGTATCTTCCAATATTTGATCAATATTTCCCTGTATTATATCAATATTTTTTAATCCGAGAACATCAAAAATTTTCTCTGCAACTTTAGCCGTTTGAGGGCAACCTTCGAGTGTTAGTACTTTTGCCAGTTCCGAACTTGCTGCTAAGTAAGCTGTTGTTATTCCAAGCGATGTCCCGAGTTCAAGAATATTTTCTGATTTGAAATACACTGCAGTGCGATAAAGTAACTGAGCAAATTTTTTTCGTTTAAGGGATTTCTGTGCAATCTCAGAAATTTTTCGTTGACGGTTTACCCCTGCCCCAAAATCAGTTACATTAATAAATGTATTATCTGATAGAAGTTTTTTTCGTTGTTGTTCTATGGTTTTAAATATGTAATATGGATGTTTTTCGTAGATAACATTTTGAACATACTGAAATACAAAAGGCGAATGAATACCATGCCCACGAGTATTTTTTGCAGTGAACAAATGATGCAGATAATAATATATATATTTGATTTTCAAATTATTATATCTATCAGATAACTTCGATACCTTCTTTTTTGCAAATTTCGAGTGCTAGCTCTCTGAGTTTAAATTTTTGTATTTTTCCACTACCTGTAAGCGGGTAACTATCTACAAAAAACACATAACGGGGAATTTTATATCGTGCAATTTTATCACGACAAAATTCCCGTACATCTTCCTTGTCAAAATTTGCATCAGGTTGGCGAATTATAAATGCAGCAACATCCTCACCATAACGAGGTGATGCTATAGCCACAATTTGCACATCTTTTACGCCGGGCATTGTGTAAAGAAATTCTTCAATTTCGCGGGGAGAAATATTTTCGCCTCCACGTATTATCATATCTTTAATACGACCGGTTATTCTGAAATTACCATTCTCATCCTTAACTCCAAGATCGCCTGAATGCAAAAATCCGTTTTTATCAATTGCAGCAGCAGTGGCTTCCGGGTTTTTATAATAGCCCTTCATTACATTGTAACCACGGCAACACATTTCACCTTCAACCCCATCGGGACAAATTTCTCCGGTTACAGGATTTAATACTACAACTTCCGTAAATTCATATTCACGTCCTACGGTAGTACAGCGTACTTCAAATGAGTCATCTATACGGGTTTGTGTCATCCCGGGCGATGTTTCGGTAAGTCCGTAAACACTGGTTATATCCATAAACATTTTCTCATTCACTTTTCGCATAAGCTCTATCGGACAAAGTGCTCCGGCCATTATTCCGGTTCGCAATGAACGCATGTCGAACATATCGAACATTGGATGATTCAGTTCGGCAATAAACATGGTAGGAACACCATAAAGTGCAGTACATCGTTCTTTGTGTACTGAAGCTAGAACCAGAAGTGGATCAAAACGCTCCACCATTACTTGTGTAGAACCGTGCGTGAGACAATTCATTGTTGCAAGCACTATTCCAAAGCAATGAAACAAAGGTACACAGATACAAAGTTTATCGTCGGGAGTAAATTTCATGTGTTCGCCTGTGAGAAAGCCATTATTGGCTATATTATGATGCGAAAGCATTACGCCTTTGGGGAAACCGGTTGTGCCTGATGTATATTGCATGTTTACTACATCGTGACAACCAACCATTTTTTTAACTTGTATCAATTCATCATCATCTCTAAAGTTTCCGAGTGTAAGAATTTCACTTGTGTTGTACATACCGCGATATTTTTCCTGACCAATGTATATGACATTTTTCAGTCGAGGAAACCTCTCTGAGAGCAACTTACCTCTCTCACAAATTTTCAGCTCAGGAATAAGACTATAAATTGTATCGATATAGTCATTACCTGGTATGCCATCCGTAAGACAAAGTGTGTGCATATCAGAATTTTCGACCACATAGGCAAGTTCATGCGATTTGTAGTTAGTATTAACAGTGATAGCAACTGCACCAAGTTTTGCACAAGCATATAAAAAAGTAAGCCAATCGGGTACATTTTGTGCCCAGATTCCTACATGAACACCTTTTTTTACGCCAACAGCAAGCAAACCTTTTGCCATTTTATCAACTCTACGGTTAAATTCGCGCCAGGTAAAGCGTAAATTGCGGTCGGAATAAACAATATATTCTTTATCAGGACTGAGATAAGCCCAGTATTCAAGCCAATCACCCAAAGTGCGGTCAGACAATTGCATAATTTTAGATCTGAAAAAAATTATTACAAAATAAGTCTTCTAATTTCTCGAAAAAAATTAAATCGGAGTATATACAACAGCCACAATTTTAGCAGGTTTATTCTCGGCGGCATATACCAAATGGTCAACGATAGAGTCGTAATAAATACTATCACCTTCTTCTAATATAAAATTTTCGTTCCCATAAGTTATTTTTACCACACCACTAAGTACATAAATAAATTCTTCACCTTCATGCGAAGAGAGAACCTGATTATGCGATTTTGCAGGATTAATATCAATAACAAAAGGTTCCATATGTCTGCCGGCTTTATTGCCGGCAAGTGAATAAAAATCGAGATGAGAACTCGACGTAGATAGTTGGCTCGAAAATGTAATGGGCTCACTTTTATCTGCCTTACGATGAATAACAGGCATTGAAGTTTCAATATCGTCGAGAAAAGTACCCAATCGGACACCAAGTGAACGCGCAATTTTTATAAGTGGCGCCAATGATGGTATCTCCTCAATATTTACAATGGTTTCAATTTGCTGAACGGATAGGCCGGTGCGCTCGGCAAGTTCGTCGAAACTGATGTTTTTCTCAATGCAAAGTGTCAGAATTTTTTCTCCAACGATATTTCTTTTCATAAATAACTTATCATTTATCAATCTTTGTATTTAACATTTGGTTGTATTTATTTTCATCTAAAAGTATTTCCAACGATTTTTTTAAATCCTTATCGCTTCGAAGCGAAAATTCAATCTCGCCTTTTTGAAAATAATATCTTTTGATAATTTCGAGGCTTAATAATTCTGTAATTTCAGCTTTATTAGCTTCAATATTTTTTGTAATATCTGGTAATAACTTTGCCTTTAATGCGTCGAATTCGGCTTTTGCTATTGTATCGAGCCCTTCATAACCTGCTACGTCAAGCAATTCCTGAAAATATTTTTCTGTTTGCGAAGTATAAGTAAATTTTTGATCCTTAAGATAATTTATAAAAGCATTGAAATCGTCATCAGACAAAACAAATTCTGATGGTTTAGGTATGGAAGGATGTTTTGTAAAATACTGCGTTGCAAAATCGAAATAATGATTTTGAGCATAGATATAATACGCAATATTAATTTTACGGTTATCCTGCGTAACAATATCGGGAACAATACCACCACCATCGCGTACTTTGCGACCATTTTTCGTATTAAAAACTGTAGTAAGGCTATCGGGAACGCGTGCGACGCTACCATCTTCGTTTCGGTGGGCATAATCAATAGCCTGAATACAGCGACCACTTGGAATGTAATATTTGGCTGTTGTAATTTTTAAATGTCCTCCATATCCGACTGAACGTATATTTTGCACCAAACCTTTCCCGAATGTGCGTTCACCTACCACAATTCCTCTGTCGAGATCCTGTAAAGCACCGGCAAGAATTTCGGAAGCTGAAGCAGATGACCGATTGGTAATAATTGCGAGCTTTAAATCCGCAAATATGGGATTAGTTGGTGTTTTGTAAGCTCTTTCGATTTGCTGATTGTTTCCTTTTGTCTTTACCACTTCAGTACCTTTTGGCAAAAAATATCCTAGAATTTTAACTGCCTCATCTATCAAACCTCCTCCGTTGTTACGCAAATCAATGATTAATGATGTAATCTGATTTTTTTTCACCATATCGGACACAACATTTTTAAACTCAAAAGCCGATTTATCGGTAAATTCACTCAACATCACATATCCGGTATTATTTTCGAATACAGTTGCATACGAAACAGGATTTATCTGGATTTTCTCGCGTTTAAAGACTTTAATTACCGGTTTTTTCTCTCCATATCTTTTAAGTTTAAGTTTTATTTCGGTATTAGGCTGCCCTTTAAGCATCTCACTCACTTTGTCAACAGAATAATTCTTCACATCAATACCATCAATTTCAAGAATCAAATCTCCTGCACGAACATCGTTTTTTTGAGCAGGCATTCCTTCGTAAGGTTCAGAAATACAAACATAATCGCCTTTTTTTATTATTAATGAACCAATTCCGCCATATTCGCCGGTAGTCATAAATTTTAGGTCTGAGGTTTCCTCCTCCGGCATATAAACTGTGTAAGGATCGAGCTCGGCAAGCATGTTATCAATTGCAGTTTTCAACAATTTATCATAATTAAGTGTATCTACATAAAACAAATCGAGTTCGCGCAATACAGAATTGAAAACCGTCATAC
>CAYNGF010000141.1:0-8433 GCA_964396515.1 uncultured Paludibacter sp. | reverse complement strand
CGTTGGCACCACCACCGGTTATGGTTGTTCCTGAGTAGCGTGCAGAAAAATCGAGTGTAACTGTTTTCGTAGGTTTGTTGGTGTATTTAAAATTCAGGTTATCACGCTTAAAACCTGACATTTGCATTATTGCCTTTTCTTTTATATGATTGTAACTGAAAGTAAATTTACTTGTAGCTGTTCCTCCGTTAATACTTAAATTGTGATTAAAAGTTGTGCCTGTACGCCCAAAAACTAGATTTTGCCAATCGTTTACAGGAACATTATTGTACAAATCCATATCTTCGTATGCGCCAAAAAACTTTTCGTAAGTATCAGGACTATAATTGTTTTTAAGCAATGCAAGTTCATACTGCCATTTAGCATAATCGTATGCGGGTAATACATCGATAGTACGGGCAATTTTCTTTAAACCTGCATAAGCATTGTAATTGACCGAAACTTTACCTTCTTTACCGGACTTAGTGGTAACAATAATTACTCCGTTCGCTCCACGTGAACCATAAATTGCACCTGAAGATGCATCTTTAAGTACATCGATAGATTCAATATCGCTGGGCGAAATATCGCTGATAGAGTTTACAGGAAACCCATCTACAATAAACAATGGCTTGTTATCACCTGTAATAGAACCTCCGCCGCGTACACGAATTTTCACTTCGGCATCGGGAGATCCTTCGGTAGTTGTAACCTGTACTCCTGCAAGTTTTCCTGTTATTGCTTCTACAGGAGATGCAACGGGAATAGCAGTGATAGCTTCGGATTTAACCGACGAAACAGGTCCGGTTACATCGCGACGCCGAGCTGTTCCATAACCTATTGCTACTACTTCGTCCAGAAGTTTTGTATCATCAGTAAGTGTAACATTCATTACATTACCACTGATGTTTAATTCCTGCGTTTTCATCCCCACATAAGAAAAAACCAATATTCTTCCGTTGGCTGGTATTTCTAACTTGTATGCACCATTGAAATCGGTAATAGTACCTACATTAGTGCCTTTAACTAAAACGTTAGCGCCAATAATTGGCTCGCCAGTTTGATCTTTTACTACTCCGGTTACGGTTCGCACCTGGGCAAATATTGTTACCGAAAATAAGCTGAGTAAAAGTATCGTAATTGCGACACTTCGTTTAAGCATAAGTTTCTTTTTAAATTGATTCATGTTTTGAATTGGTAAATTTTTAAGTTCTACAAGATTGGTTTAACTCAATATTTCAAGTTTGCAAAAATATATCTACACTTTGTACATAATGTGTAAAATCTGACACAATTATGTAGTGTTTTTGACTACCAAATATAACAAATTTTTTCACAATAAGTGTTGTTTCTGAATTTGAAATTCATCTCAAAAAAATAAAATCGAAAGTATTTTCTGAAAAATAAAAAAATTATCTTTGTAAAGAAGTAGAAGGTTTTAAAATCATAAAAAGGAATACATATGTTTACAGAAACAGATTTGGCACAATTACAAAACAAAGGAATCAGCATTTCGAAAGTTGAAGAACAATTTAATGCGTTTAAAGCTGGTTTCCCGTTCCTGAAAATAATTAAACCATCCACTCCGGAAAGTGGAATAAAAGTACTCGAAACCAATGAAGTTGAAAAACTTGAAAAAACATGGAATGAGACTCTCGCAAAAGGAGTTAACGTACTGAAGTTTGTTCCCGCTTCGGGTGCCGCAAGCCGAATGTTTAAGGAGTTGTTTGAATTTATTGAAGGCAATTCCGAAGTTCCGTCAAAGCCTGCTGAAATTAAATTCTTTAATGAAATTGATAAATTTGCTTTTTACGAAAAACTATCCGAAGTTTGCAAAAAAAATATGGGCAGCAATATTGAAGAACTAATAAGCCATGGCGCTTACAAAATTATAACGAAACAGTTACTTACTTCAGAAGGGCTCAACTACGGCAACCTCCCGAAAGGATTATTACTTTTTCACTCCTATGCAGATGGCAAACGTACTCCGCTTGAAGAACACTTGGCTGAAGGTGCCATGTATGCTTCTGATCATGATAAAACTGTAAAAATTCACTTTACAGTTTCCACTGAGCACAAAAAACTTTTCGAAAATCTGGTTAATAATATTGTCGATACTTATCGAAAAAAATTCGGAGTTGAATATAAAATTACATTTTCAGAACAAAAACCATCGACTGACACTATCGCTGCCGACCACGAAAATCAACCATTTCGTGAAAATGGAAAACTTGTTTTCCGTCCCGGCGGACATGGAGCTCTTATCGAAAATCTAAATGATCTTGAAGCTGATGTTATCTTTATAAAAAATATCGATAATGTTGTTCCAGATAAATTGAAAGATATAACTGTAACTTATAAGAAAGTCATTGCAGGATTATTAATTCAGCTTCAGCAGCAATCATTTACATATTTGAAAGAACTTGAAAACAAAGATATTGCAGACAATCGCCTGGAAGAAATTGCGCAGTTTTGCGAAAAAGAACTTTTAAATCTCCCTGATCGCAAACTGAAAGGACAGGAATTGCGAGATTATCTGATAAAAAAACTAAACCGACCCATTAGAGTTTGTGGAATGGTAAAAAACACCGGAGAGCCTGGTGGAGGACCTTTTTTAGTTGTGAATACCGATGGCTCTGTTTCACTGCAAATTCTCGAAAGTTCGCAGATAAATCTTGCCGACCCAGCCGAAAAAGAAAAAATGATGCAATCCACGCATTTCAATCCTGTAGATTTGGTTTGTGGCGTCCGCAATTATCAAGGCGAGAAATTCGATTTATTGAAATATGTGGATAAAAACACCGGTTTTATATCCATAAAATCAAAAAACGGGAAAGAACTCAAAGCGCTTGAATTGCCCGGATTGTGGAATGGTGCAATGAGCGATTGGAACACTGTGTTTGTAGAAGTTCCCATTGAAACTTTCAATCCTGTAAAAACAGTAAATGATTTACTGAGACCAGAACATCAATAATTTTAATTCAACTTTTCCAAAGTTTCTGAACTTTGGAAAAGTTTCTTGCCTCCAAAAAAACACAAATCAATGTACCTTATTTTAGCTGCCATAGCACCTGTAATAATTTTTTTGTATTTAGTTTACCGCAACGATACACATAAAGAACCATTCAAAATATTGTTGAGATGCTTATTTGGAGGTACAATTGCAATAATACTTACCATTGTAATAAATATACCTTTGGCGTTATTTAAGCCATTTTTTGAATTTCCGTTTGGCTATGAGCTTTATACCGCATTTCTGGCTGCTGCTTTTGCCGAGGAATTATCAAAATTTTTAGTTTTGTACTTTATGGTTTGGAAACTGAAAGATTTCGACCAACATTACGATGGAATAGTATATGCAGTATTTGTTTCACTTGGCTTTGCACTCATCGAAAATGTGCTGTATGTTTTTGATGGGGGCTTAGGTGTGGCAGGCGTAAGAGCTGTACTTGCAGTGCCTGGTCATGGATTTTTTGGAGTAATTATGGGATATTATCTGTCAATGGCACGATTTGGATTTCCTCATTCAAGAAAGACTTACCTGACCAAAGCATTGCTTTATCCATTTCTTTTTCATGGGTTTTACGATTTTATCCTTTTTGTTTCGGGTTATGCAGTTGATGAACCTATATTTTTACTTTTACTTGTAGCTGCATTTGCTTACCTGATTATCAAACTATGGAAACTTGGTTTTGAAAAAATAAAACGTCTTGCGAAAACCGATGCTGAAAATGAAAGTTTTACGTTTAAAAACTGGCATGATTAGTCAATGAATTTCTTTTTCATAACTCGTTCAGGAATTTTTTTCAAATTGGGCACTAAAAATTCCTTTATTTTGTCATAAGCAATTGCCAATAAAACCGGAACGAATATCCCTGCAATAGTATAAACAATCCACCAGTATTCCGTTTTTATAGGTATTACCGGATAATAAGCAAGATATTTATCAGGATAATTGTAAATTACAATTTGCAAAAGATTTACCAGTTTGAATGCAAGGTAATGCAAAGCCATGATTGTAAGTGTGTTTTCTCCGATAATATTAAGAGCTCGCGAAATTGAATTTGGTTTACAGGCAATTAAATCAGCTAAAGAAAGAGTAAAATAAAAACCAGCACATGATACTATAATGAAAAAAAGCGGATTGCCGAATTTTAGCCCTCCCACATTTACATCGTATTTTAGTATAGTGGCAACTATTAAAATTATTAAACTTAACAAACCCCCTATCGGGACTATTTTAATTTTGCTTTCATTGATTTGAAAAAGTTTTCCTAAATAAATTATTCCGGCAATTACAAAAGCTCTGTAAAAAATTCCGAAACGTGGATGTAACGTAGCACCCATAAATCCAACGGCACTTAAAATAACAATAAATATTGAACGAAAATATTCGGGTTTGTTTCCCTTGATCTTATTCATCACAAAAGTAACAGCATAAAAAACTATTAAACCGGAAAACAGCCCGAAAAGGAACCATAAAGGCATCAACAATGGTTCTTTCCATCTAAAAAATGTAAGAACATTTAATATTTTATCAACGACTTTTTCTAAAGTATAAGGTTCGAAATATTTATGTGAATTGAAATTATACAAGATAAGGTTATTTTTCAGAAAAAAGTTATGCAGCAACACAAAAATTATCCCATAAATTAACCATGGGATATACAAACGCTTTAATTTAGATGAAATAAACTTCAAAGGGGAGTTAATGTAATTATCATTAAAAAAGTACCCGGCCACAAAGAAAAAAATTGTAACATGGAAAAGATACAAAAATCTGCACAAGGAAGTATTAATGGCAGCATGACCTGCAACTATAAAAATAATTCCCAACGCTTTTACAATTGACATTCTTATATCATGAGAATTCTTCATAAATATTGATGGTTTAATAAAAATGATAATGGTTTATGCAAAATTACAGAATATAAACAAAAAAACAGATGAATCCGAAGAATTCATCTGTTTTTTTGTGCGGCTGAAGGGACTCGAACCCCCACGCCTCTCGGCACCAGATCCTAAGTCTGGCGCGGCTACCAATTACGCCACAGCCGCATTGTGGTTTTTGCGGGTGCAAAGATACATTCTTTTTTCCGTTTCAACAAGATTATCGAAATAATTTTCACTTACAATGGTTTTAATATCATTCCGCTTAGAGGTTTGACGCTGATTTTGCTTACTTTAAGTATCTTCTCAGACAATAAATCAATATAATTATTATTCGGAAGTATAGCTGTTTCAAATTTATTACCGGCATTCAGCACTACAATTATTTCTTCTGATTGAGTATAACGTTTATATATAAGGAGTTTATTATCAGTAGTTATAAATTCAAACTTTCCATCAATCAGCGCTTTATTAGTTTTGCGAATTCCGATCAGTTTTTTATAAAATGAGAATTGATTATTATCGAAACCAACTTTATCAAAAACAGGTTTCATCTCTTTTACATTGTTTCGGTTTTCTTTTTCGAATTTAAACTCTGGCCACCAGAGAGGTTTCCTCGGGAAAGGATCGTCGGCGCCCCACATACCCATTTCTTCACCATTCCATATTTGTGGTGCACCGATGTTGGTAAATAGATGAATTAAATACAAACGAAGTCGTTTGTAAGTTTCAGTATCGGGTTTTCCCGTTTTATAATCCGGATTATCGTTGGGTGAAACAAGATATTTGTACTTTCCTTCATTAAAAAAATCACTCAATAATCGTGGGGTATCATGTGAAGAAGATACATTCATCATGGCATACAAATTATCTTCGGGTACACGCTTCCACTCTTTCTGCAAACTGTCTTTGAACGCAAGGGCATTAAAAGGAATTCCTGTATCAGCAAAAAAATAACGCGCAGGTTTATAAACTTGATAAAACATTACAGCATCGAACACATCGCCTTTCAAATACGGAGCAGGATCCATTAATTTATCAGGCCATTTTTCCCACCAAATTTCACCCACAAGATATGCATCGTGTTTCACTGTCCGGACAAACTTGCGATAATCGCGCCAAAATTGTAAACCAATTTGTTCTGCTACATCAAGTCTGAATCCATCAATTCCTTTTGATATTTCACCATTAGGAGCTAACCAACGACGCGAAACCTCAAACACATGATTTTTAACCCCTGCGGGCATATCACCCTCATAAGGAATTCCGTTAATCCTTTCGCCCACGATATTGATTTTTTTAAACTCCGGCATGTACGCATTTCCATACCAACCCGAATACGAAAATTCATTTTCGGGAGTTTCCGGATTATCAAACGAAATAATGTTATACCAATCTTTAAATGCTGATTTGCTTTGATTTTTAAGAATATCCTGCCATGCCCAAAATAATGTTCCGGTATGATTCCATGAATAATCTAAAATTACTTTAATGCCTCGTAAATGGCATTCGTTTACAACTTTCAAAAATAACTTATCTGCCGATGTCCATTGCCAAGTTTTGGAATCAGCAGGATTTTCTGATTTTATAATTTGCAAATCACCTTCAGGGTCAGGACCAAAATTTACATCGATATGATGGTAATAACGCGCATCGTATTTATGCAATGATGGTGCATCGTTCAGCGGATTAAAATAAATTGCTGTAATGCCCAAATCCTGCAAATAATCGAGTTTGTTTAAAACACCCTGCAAATCGCCACCGTAACGGCGATATTGCAAAAGTTCACTAAAACTTTTTTTTGAACCTTCCATCCATGAATCTTTTTTGAACCAATCCGATGTCCACGGCGTAATTTTCCAGTTTTCTGGCGTAAATATTTTCATGTCAGGTACATTCATTACATCAGGATACGGATCATTGGCAGTATCGCCATTCGAAAAGCGTTCCACGAATATCTGATACCAGATTACATCTTTTGCCCAAGCAGGAGGTTTATTATATACAGTTTGGCAAAAACTTTTCTGAAACAAAAAGAAATTTAAAACAACAAATAATAATAGTGCTCTTCTCATTTGATTCTAAACTTTATTTAATTATACTCATTTCAAAATTAAAGAAATGGAAATAAAAAACCTAAATAATTCATCATTTATGACTTATGTAAATTTGCAAACGTTTGCGATATAAAAAGTGTTTATTGCATTATTCAAATATTAATACCCAAAAAAAACTTTATACTTTTGTTTTTGAAATTCATTTACTGCAATAAAATAAATTTAAAATACAGCATGAAAAACACTTACAAAAAAATGAAAAAAACAGCGTTTATTCTTTTTTTATTCATTACTACTGCAATCAGTAATGCACAAATTGTAACTACAAACCCGGTAATTGTAACCGACGATTACAATGGAGTGGTTGAAGTAATTTTTGATGCAACACAAGGCACCGCTGGATTAAAAGATTATACAGGCGATGTTTATGCACATACCGGAGTTTTTACAAGTTTATCTCCTTCCACCTGGAAATATGCGCCTGCATGGGGCGATAATTCACCAAAGTATAAATTAAGTCCATTAGGTAACAACAAGTGGAAATTACTCATAACTCCAAACATAATCAGCTATTATGGTATTGCTGCCAATGAAACAGTTACCAAGCTGTGTTTCGTTTTTCGCAGTGCTGATAAAACCAAAGAAGGCAAAGACATCGGAGGTGCAGATATTTTCGTACCTGTGTATAAAGCCGGCTTAAATGTAATATTTTCATCTCCTTCGTCCAACAAAAGTGTCCCAACGGGTACGACAATTGATTTTTCTGTAGTATCTACGCAAGTTGCAAACATAAATCTTTATTTAGATAATCAGTTAAAAAAATCTGCCACATCAGCTTCGACTTTAAGTTACAGTCATACTTTTACATCGCAAGGCGATTTTACTTTTGTCGCTTCAGCCTCTGTAGGAGATAAGACTGTTTACGATACGGTAAAAATTAATGTGCCGAAACCTGTAGTAAGTGAACCCAGACCTACAGGAGTACAACCAGGAATTAATTACATTGACAACAATACAGTTACACTCGTTTTACATGCACCATTTAAATCAAGCGTTTATGTTATCGGCGAATTTAACGATTGGACTCAATTAAATGCATATCAAATGAAAAAAGATGGAGAATATTGGTGGTTAACCATAAACGGTTTAACACCCGGAAAAGTCTATGCATACCAATATCTCGTTGATGATAACATAAAAATAAGCGATCCGTTTACAGAATTAGTACTCGACCCTTGGAATGATAAATGGATCAATGAAAAATATCCCATTTACCCCAATCTTAAGCCTTATCCGGAAGGAAAAACTGAAGGTTTAGCAGCCACATTTCAGATAAACAAACCAACTTATAATTGGGAAGCACCCAACTTTATCACTCCAAATCGTGAAAACATGGTAATATACGAACTTTTACTTCGTGACTTTACCACAGAACGTTCGTTGCAGGCAGCTATTGAAAAACTTGATTATTTGAAAAATCTTGGAATAACAGCTGTAGAATTAATGC
>CAYNGF010000140.1:0-8463 GCA_964396515.1 uncultured Paludibacter sp. | reverse complement strand
GTTCAAAAGAACAAATGTTTGGTCGTACTTCTCAAAACAAAGTAGTTGTTTTTCCTCGCGAAGGTAGACATATAGGTGAATTTGTAAATGTAAAAATTGTTTCGGCAACTTCTGCAACACTAATTGGTCAAATTGCTCAGAATCTTTAATTAATGTTTTTGTTCATAAATTTGCGAAATAATATATCTCATTATTCGATAGTGAAAATTTTCCATTATGAATATTTTATTATTAACTCACTTTATTCGTATTGACAATCAATATATTATAATTATATAAAGTGATAATTTGACAATTTGATGGTCGAATTAGTACAGTTCACTAATTTTTACATCAAGGATTGATATTCTGTTTGAAATAAATAATAGTAGGATTATTACAAACCAAAAAGAATATTTATAATATTGATTTTTTGCTATTTAACTACTTTAAAAGATTCGATATAACACTGATAACAGTTTTCTTTCTACTAAAAGGGATTGTGGAAATTTTTCCATAATATTTGCCGGAACAAAACTTTTTAGTACTTTTGCATAACTTTTCTCAATAAGGATTTCCATATTTAAAAGTCTGTATTTTAACTAATTACAACAATTATACGACCAAAAAAAATACAAACAAAAAAACAAAAAATTTATGTGGTTAATTGATTCCTCCATCGGGCGAAAGCTCATTATGAGTATCACGGGGGTTTTTCTCGTGTTATTTCTAACTTTTCATGGTGTTATGAACTTTGTCGTACTTTTCTCGACTGAAGCTTATAATGCCATTGCTGCTTTTTTAGGTGCTAACTGGTATGCACTTATTGGCACAAAAATTCTTGCATTGGGTTTTGTAGTGCATATCATTTATGCCATTTACCTTACATTACTTAACATGAAAGCGCGTGGCAATGTCAGGTATGAAGTAACAAAACGTCAGGAAGGTGTAAGTCTGGCTTCAAAAAACATGCTTGTTCTGGGTATCATTGTTCTTGGTTTTATGGGATTGCATTTGTATCAGTTTTGGGCAAAAATGCAATTGGTGGAAGTTAAACACATGTTGGGAAGCCATGTTGAGGAATCATTGATTGAAACTGCCACTAATGGTGCATATTGGATTCAGTATTACTTCAGCCAGCCAATTTATTCAATTATTTATATTGTGTGGTTGGTAGCATTATGGCTTCATCTGACACATGGTGTTTGGAGTGCGCTACACACTTTAGGTCTGAATAACAACACATGGTTACCAAGAGTAAAAGTTATTTCAAAAATCTTGGCTACACTCATTATACTGATGTTTATTTCCATTCCTGTTTACTTCTTGCTGGGAGGCGGAAGCACCTGGAATGTATAACCCATTTTGAAAAACAGAAATATATTATGGCAAAAAAACAAAATACTACTTCAGTAGAAGAAATCAAAATAGACGCCAAGATTCCCGCCGGACCATTGGCTGAAAAATGGAGTAATTACAAAGCTCATCAGAAACTTGTAAACCCAGCAAACAAACGAAAACTCGATATTATTGTCGTAGGAACCGGTCTTGCCGGTGCATCGGCTGCTGCTTCGCTGGCCGAACTGGGTTTTAATGTACTTAGCTTCTGCATTCAGGATTCTCCCCGTCGAGCGCACTCAATAGCTGCACAGGGAGGTATCAATGCTGCAAAAAACTATCAGAACGACGGAGATTCAGTATATCGTTTG
The DNA here is from genome assembly GCA_964396515.1 of uncultured Paludibacter sp. Lineage (GTDB taxonomy): Bacteria > Bacteroidota > Bacteroidia > Bacteroidales > Paludibacteraceae > Paludibacter. The sequence continues at coordinate 6,775 of CAYNGF010000140.1, read as the reverse complement.
TTCTACGACACAATTAAAGGTGGTGACTATCGTGCACGCGAAGCCAACGTTTATCGTCTGGCAGAAGTGTCGAACAGCATTATCGATCAGTGTGTGGCTCAGGGAGTTCCTTTTGCCCGCGAATATGGCGGTTTGCTTGACAACCGTTCCTTTGGCGGCGCGCAGGTTTCACGTACTTTTTATGCACGTGGACAAACCGGACAGCAGTTATTGCTCGGTGCTTACTCGGCTCTTAGTCGTCAGGTTGGTAAAGGTGCCGTGAAATTATATGCACGTCATGAAATGCTCGATGTGGTAATTATTGATGGACGAGCTCGTGGAATTATCGCCCGAAATCTTGTTACAGGAAAAATCGAACGTTTCTTTGCACATGCAGTAGTTGTAGGTACAGGTGGATATGGAAACACCTTTTTCCTTTCAACCAATGCAATGGGCTCAAACGGCTCCGCTGCTATTCAAATGTACAAAAAAGGCGCTTATTTTGCAAACCCTGCATACGCTCAGATTCACCCAACCTGTATTCCCGTACATGGTGATTATCAGTCGAAACTGACACTTATGTCTGAATCTTTGCGTAATGATGGACGTATCTGGGTTCCTAAAAAGAAAGAAGATGCCGAAGCTATTCGCGCAGGAAAACTCAAACCAACCGATTTGAAAGAAGAAGATCGCGATTACTATCTGGAACGTCGTTATCCTGCTTTCGGTAACCTTGTTCCCCGCGACGTAGCTTCGCGTGCAGCCAAAGAACGTTGCGATGCTGGTTTTGGTGTAGGTAATACTGGTTTGGCAGTATATCTCGACTTCTCATCGGCCATAGAACGTCTTGGCGAAAATGTTATCCGTGCCCGTTACGGAAACCTTTTCCAAATGTATGAAAAAATTGTGGACGACAATCCCTATAAAACACCTATGATGATTTATCCTGCTATTCATTATACAATGGGTGGTATTTGGGTAGATTATGAACTACAAACTTCAATTCCGGGACTATTCTGTATTGGAGAAGCCAACTTTTCTGACCATGGAGCAAACCGCCTGGGTGCTTCGGCACTTATGCAGGGTTTGGCTGATGGATATTTTGTACTCCCTTACACAATCCAGAATTATTTAGCTGATCAGATTCAGGTACCACGTATGAGTACCGATTTACCTGAGTTTACTGAAGCTGAAAAAGCAATCAAAGAACGTATCGATAAAATTATGAAGATTCAGGGCGATCGTTCGGTTGATTCTATTCATCGCGAACTTGGATTGGTTATGTGGGATTTCGTTGGTATGGGTCGAAACAAAGCAGGTCTGGAACATGCTCTCGAAAGAATTAAGGAAATACGCAAAACATTCTGGACAAAAGTTTATGTTCCCGGACAGAGTACCGACATGAATGTTGAACTCGAAAAAGCGTTGCGCGTTGCTGATTTTATCGAAATTGGCGAACTGATGGCACGTGATGCCCTGATGCGTGAAGAATCATGTGGTGGTCATTTCCGCGAAGAGTATCAGACACCGGACGGTGAAGCATTACGTAATGACGAGGAATTTTCTTTTGCCTCATGCTGGAAGTTCAACGGTGAAGGTGAAGAACCCACATTATTGAAAGAACCACTGGAATACGAATTTATCAAACGTCAACAGCGTAACTACAAAGCGTAGTTAGTTACGAGTTACAAGTTACGAGTTACAAGGACAGAAAAAAGAAGTTTTCTGTTGTAACACGTAATTTGATAAAAGACAGAAAGAAATGACAAGTCATAAAGATCTAAAAGTTTGGCAGAAAGGTATTGAGCTGGTAAAAGTTATTTACGATGTAACGATATCTTTTCCTAATGCTGAACAATTTGGATTAATTTCGCAAATAAGAAGATGTGCAGTCTCTATTCCTTCTAATATTGCCGAAGGATATGGACGAAATTCAAACAAAGAGTTGATTCATTTTCTTAACATTACTTTAGGTTCTGCTTCTGAGCTGGAAACATAAATTATAATTTCACATGAGCTTGGGTTTTTGGAAAAAAGAAAATCAGAAGAACTACAAGAAATGGTTTTAGAAATAATAAAAATGACATCGTCCTTAATAAAATCAATAAAAACTCGTACTAACAATTCACAAATAAATTAAAATCAATTGTTGCTTTACACTTTATATAGTTCATACAACTTGTAACTCGTAACTCGTAACTTGTAACTTATTATAAAATGGAAAAAAATATAAATGTAACACTCAAAATATGGCGTCAGGCCGGTCCGAAAGCAAAGGGAGCTTTTGAGACATATAAAATGGATAATGTATCCACCGATAGTTCGTTCCTCGAAATGCTCGATGTATTGAACGAACGATTAATAAAAGAACGAAAAGAACCGATTGCGTTCGATCACGATTGCCGCGAAGGTATCTGTGGCATGTGCAGTCTTTATATCAACGGTCACCCACATGGTATGGATCCTGAAACAACCACTTGTCAACTTCACATGCGTCGTTTTAAAGATGGCGAAACTATTACGGTTGAACCATGGCGATCGGCCGGTTTTCCTGTAATTAAAGATTTAATAGTTGACAGAAGCGCTTATGACAAAATAATTCAGGCAGGCGGATTTATTTCTGTTAATACAGGTGGTGTACCTGATGGAAATGCGATACCGATTCCTAAACATGCTGCCGATGAAGCAATGGATGCAGCTGCATGTATTGGTTGTGGTGCATGTGCTGCAGCCTGCAAAAACGGTTCGGCAATGCTTTTTGTAGCTGCAAAAGTTAGTCAATTGGCATTATTGCCACAAGGAAAAATTGAGCGTGCTGCCCGTGCCAAAGCAATGGTTGCCAAAATGGACGAACTCGGATTTGGTAATTGTACTAATACCGGCGCTTGTGAAGTAGAATGTCCGAAGGCTATTTCTATTTCGCACATTGCCCGATTGAACCGGGAATTTTTATCGGCTAAAATTAAAGATTAAAAGGTAAAATATAAAAAAAACGAAAAAGAGGTTCTTTCTGAAATGGGAAGAACCTCTTTTTTATATTTTCTCGATTGGTTTTTCTGATATTTAAAGATAAACTCGGATGAATACTTCGGAGACAGCAAGTTATATTTTATTTCAATTTATCAAAAAGCTAATCCTACTCCTAAAGTTATTCCATCAGTGCCAGCCAATGCTCTAAACAAGAAACCTCCTGAAGGTTTTTGATACCGATAGCCCAGATTGGCAATTGGATAGTAAAAACAACTATAATCTAATTGTTTAGCAAAAATAGTTCGTACGCCTAAGTTAACTTCAAAATGATTTTTACCCATGCCTTTAAGGATACTTACAGAAACAGGAATCTGTATTCCACTCCATTCGCCACCACCTGCATCACCATAAATGCTATATCCAACTCCAACTTTTCCATAAGTTGTGTAAGTAGAACCACTATATAGTAATCTTTCATAGTTAATGGCTGAATTAAAACCTGCTAATATTGCAATATAAGTGAAACTACCATCTGTAGTTAATGTGTTTTGTGATAATTTTGAACCAGTATTCGATTTGCTATCCTGACAAAACACCGTTGAACTTAAAATAATAAAAAGTAAGAATAATATTTTTGTTTTCATGAAATTCATATTTTTAAAAAATTCAATCTTTCCTCCGCAATTTTGCAAAATTCGTTGTTAATTTCGAAACCTACATAATTTCTCCCAAGCATTTTTGCAGCTACAGCGGTGCTTCCGGAACCCATAAACGGATCAAGAACTAAATCGCCGGGGTTACTGCTGATTTCTAAAAAAGGAATGCAAACTTTCAGCGGTTTCTGAGTTTTGTGTGCGGTTCGTTCTTTCCCCATACAAATTGGCGCTTCTATAAAATTATGCATCTCGTTAACATGTTTATGATTCCATGTTTTTGGAGTACCTTTTGAGAAATGTACAAGTAATTCCATACTGTTGGCAAACATTTTACGCGTGTAAATTGCCGGAAAAGGATTCGTTTTATGCCAGTGTATTACTTTACGAAACTGGAAACCTACTTTTTCCACAATACGATTAATGTACGAAACAAAATCGTCGCCACACCAAATATAACCTGCAGCTCCGGGCTTTGCAATCCGGAAACATTCATTTAAAACATCTTCGAGAAAAGTCAGATATTCTTCTTCGGTTTTAAAACCATCAAATTCGAATTCAGTAACAACATCTTTATGATTTTTCAACCTGCTTACATTTTTAGCACGGTACTGAAAGTAAGGCGGATCGGTAAATATCAAATCAACCGAATCATTTTTCATTTTTTTTAAACCATCAATACAGGATTCGTTGTAAATTACATTCACATTAAGGCTCATAAATTTTCTGATATTAAGTCCGAAAAATATGTATCGAGTAATTCACGGGCAGCAATAAATGATGTCATTTTATCAGTAAGAATTTTATTTTCATACTCTGCGAGTAAATTTTTTATTTTATTATTCTGATAAAATCCTGATTTCAATTTTTCGTTAATCGTTTCATACATCCAGTATTTCGATTGTTCGTTGCGATGTGAAATAAAAAAACCGGTTTGCTTTACGTAAGCAAGATAACGTTCAATCATATCCCACACCACATCAATCCCTGTATTTTCAATTGAAGAACAAGTATGCACTTCAGGTACCCAACCTGAATTACTTTGTGGGAATAAATGTAAAGCACTCTGAAATTGAGCCTTAGCAAGTTTTGCTTTTTCAACATTTTGTCCATCGCATTTGTTGATAGCAATTCCATCGGCCATTTCCATAATTCCGCGCTTAATTCCCTGTAGTTCATCGCCGGCGCCTGCAATTTGTATTAACAAAAAGAAATCTACCATTGAATGAACGGCAGTTTCCGACTGCCCAACGCCTACAGTTTCTACAAAAATTACATCATATCCGGCAGCTTCGCAAAGAATAATACTTTCGCGTGTTTTGCGTGCTACTCCACCTAACGAACCTGCTGAAGGAGACGGACGAATAAATGCGTTTTTTGCAACAGAAAGTTGCTCCATACGAGTTTTATCACCAAGAATGCTACCTTTGGAGCGTTCACTGCTCGGGTCAATAGCTAAAACAGCCAATTTATGATTTTTTCGAACCAGGTACATACCTAGGGATTCAATAAATGTACTTTTTCCGGCACCCGGCACACCGGTAATTCCAATCCGAACCGAATTGCCAGCATAAGGCAAGCAGCCCTCAATTACTTTTTGAGCTGTTTCCTTATGAGCAGGCAACGAACTTTCAATAAGTGTAACTGCCTGACTGAGCACTGAAATGTTTCCGTTGAGAATTCCATCAATATATTCTTTTACTTCGAGTTGTTTCTTTCGTTTAACTCGTTTGAGATATGGATTTACAGAAGGAACGTTTTCGACCCCTGAATTTACTGTTAATGCCTTGAATGCAGGGTCATTCTCAGGATGTGAGTGTTTATAATGCACTTTTTACTGTTTTTTGCTGTTTAACACTGAAAATTTCTGTAACAAATATAATAACAATGGGTCGTTATAAAACTCACTATTATGCTATTTTATAATTACTTAAATATAAAATATCGAAAATTGATATTTTTAGCGTCTTAACTATCACGCAAAGGCGCTAAGACGCAAACTCATGTTTCAAAAGTCTGAAAATAAATAATATAGTTAAAAACTACAAAAAGAAAACTTTTGAGTTTTCCTGGCGATTATGCGTCTTTGCGTGAAATTAAATATTTTTATAACAAACTATTATAATAAGAATAGCGAATAAAAAAGAGCGGAAAAAATTGTTTAGAAATTTTTTGCGCTCTTTTAATTCTTAGAAAATCTAAAATTTGAACCTTAAAATATATTACTTATTTTTGAACTTTCCAGCTTAACACAATAGTAACTAAACTATTATCAGGATCATTCGTTTGTAAAGTAATATTTCTTTTGTAGTCTCCTTCATTTAGATTTTTAGTATCTACAGTAGCAGTTATAGAACCCTCCTTACCACTTGTAACGGTAAGTTTTTCTGGCAGGATAGTGATTTCCCTGTTGTAATTAATAACCCTGCGAATTTCAAGATTATCAATTCCCTTGTTACCAATTTTTATTTTTAAATGCTTTTTTGTACCAGTCTTTACTACCCCAAAGTCAACTGTACGTTGTGAAGTTTCAAAGATTGGAGCTTTTTGTTTTTGTTCGCGTGTCATATCTTTGAAATTCTCAACAATATTGGAAAGAATCTTTACTTTATACTCTTCATTTAGATTTTTTTGTCCGTTTACAACAATAAAACCTTCATCAGTAAGTGGTCCCCAACCGGAACAAAGTTTTGAATTGAATGTAAAAGAAATTACACCGGTTTGCTCCGCATTGAGCACTTCAGGTATTACTGTGTATGTTATGTGATTTGGCAGGTTTTCAACTGCAACTTTTACAGGTGCTTTTCCCGGATTCATTATTTCAAGTTGACGAACCTGATTTTTTCCTTTCTCAATATTATTCATCTGCACCAGTTTTGTTTTTGCTCTTAAATTGGGACCAAAAGTTATAGGATAATTTTCTGATGCTGATCTTGGTTGGGTTAGTACTTCTCCTTTAATGAACAAAGTAGTTTGTTCTTCGGTGGCATTACTGTAAACCGTGATACTTTTGGTGAATACTCCCGGACGCCCAGCAGGATTATAACTAACAGTGATAGAACCACTTTTACCAGGTTCTATAGGTTCTTTTGTCCAGGAGGGTGTTGTACATCCACATGAAGCTTGTACGCGACTTACAACAAGTGGTGAACTACCTTTATTCGTAAATTTAA
>CAYNGF010000139.1:0-8568 GCA_964396515.1 uncultured Paludibacter sp. | reverse complement strand
TTTTTTTTGCTGTATCAATCGCGCCATATGAATTACCTGCGCTATAAAAAATCCGCCATCAATTTCTGCACACTATCGTCAAAATATTGTGTTCTTGTTTTCACAATCTATACAATTCCATTTTACGCTACTAAGTTAAAGTTGTTCCGTTATGTAAACAAGATAATAAAATAAGACCCGCCTTCTAAGGGGGGTTTTCAACTGATTGACAGAAGATATAAATAAATGCTGCGCCTATAGTAGCTGAACGCTTATGAGGCTTCGTTGTTACTTGCGGTTTTCATTGGCAAGTCTCTCTCAAAGGGCGTCGATGGAAAGAGATGGGGTTAGGGGCGGGAAAAGATGGGGGGTAGATAGGGTTAGGGGTAGGGGAATAAAATCTAGGTATTATATATATATATATTCTTTATAGGGATTTAATTATATCTCTTAATTCTTGATGGGTAGGGGGGTCTTAGGGGGGACAGGGAAGAGGGGGAGGGGGATAGGGGAAGAAGGGGGGAAGAAAGGGGAGGGGGAAGGGGAAGAGGAAACATGCCTGCAAAACACAAAAGGGCTTGACATAACAAACTGGCAGTGTTATTATGCATTCACGGACGGACAATTTTCCGCTTCGGCGGTTTCGAATAGATGCGCTCATGGGGCTATGGACTGACTGGACTGACGGGAGATGAGCATATGCCGAGACGCAAGTTTGACCCTGACACGAATCCAGAAGATATATTTCGCGAGTATATCAAGATGGGCAATTCGCGGTCGCTTCGCAGGCTTTCGGCTAAGACAGATATCTCGGTAGGAACGTTGGCGAAATGGTCAAAGACATATGGCTGGGTAGAGCGGCTGGAGAGAATACTTGACGATGCAAAGCCTAAGATAATCGACGACAGGACTTGCGATTTAAAGCCGGAAGAGGTTGGGGCTATAATAGCCAGACCGGTAATCCTCGAAAAGACAATCGACGTTGGTGAGTTCGCAGGCGAGGTCTTAAAAACTCCGGCAGAGCAGAAAATAATGTCCCGCAAGATTAACCAGGCGCTCAAGGCGGGGTTCTTCGAGGAAGTCAAGAGGGGCTCTGCTAGAATCAGGAACATTAAGGAATACATAGAGCTGGACAAGCACGACATGCTTTTGAGGGGCGAGGCAACGGAACGCAAGGAAGTTTTCACGCTTAGCTTATCAGGACAGGCAAAAGACCTGCTGGAACAGATAGGGCGCAAGATAGCGCTTGAAGAGGACCGGGATATCGAGGCCGAGGCTGAACTGGAGCCCGTGATGCCGACAGCAAAGGGACAGGACGATGCCTGAGGAAGAACTCAAACCGAACGAATATGGCGTGATATTACAGCCTACGAGGCAAAAGGCGAACGCTTACTATCACGAAATCATGAGCGCGATATCGGAATGCGGCAACGAGAAAAAGATATCTGCGGTACTTAGAAATCTCTGTCTGGGAGATTTATTTTTTTTACTTATCTGGGGGCTTAAATGCACATTTGCCAACATCGACTGGGTGTTTGAGAGGTGCAGGGAAGTCCAAAAGAAGCCCAACAACATGCTTGACCTATGGTCACGCGGTCACTTCAAGTCACTAATCATCACATTTGCGCTGACAATCCAAGATATTCTACGTAATCCCGAGCTTACTGTATGCATTTTCTCTGTTTCCAGGCCGATGGCTAAGCAGTTCTTGCTCCAGATTAAGCGCGAATTTGAGCATAACGAGCTTTTGCTGGGGCTTTTCCCCGATGTGCTGTGGGTGAACCCTCAGAGGGAGGCCGATAAGTGGTCGGAGGACGAGGGATTGGTGGTCAGGCGCAAGGGAAACCCTAAAGAAGCCACGCTTGAGTGCTTCGGATTGGCAGACGACTCGCAGCCTACGTCGAAACACTACGACTTGAAGATTTACGACGACGTTATCACAGAGAAAAACGTGACAAATCCAGATATGATTTACAAGGCAATGGAAGGGATTAGGTTGTCAATGAACCTTGGCAAGATAGACCCTGTAACTGGGCGAGATATAACCGTTAACCGCTTTGTTGGCACTAGGTGGGACTTGGACGACCCGTATAAGCAGATAGTCGAGGACGGGTTGGCTGAGCTTAGGGAGCGTCCTGGCGTGTATGTGGACGAAAACGGCAAGATGCGTTCTCGCGGGTACTGGTCGGACGACATCATCGAACAGAAAAAAAGCGAAATGGGCGATTATATTTTCTCTTGCCAGATATTGCTTGACCCGATAGCCGCATCGGCGCAGAAGTTCAGGGTGGAGTGGCTTAAATACTGGGATGCCACAAACCTCAAGAACCTCAATCTGTATATAGTCGTTGACCCTTCCGGCTCATCAAAGCACAAGAAGGGTGACTTCACGGCAATTAACCTGTTTGGGGTTGACGCGACAGGAAACAGGATGATAATAAAGCTAATCAGGGACAAGATGAACCTGATAGAACGCGCTAACGCGGTGTTCAAGCTTGTTCATGAATACAGGGGCGTTATACGGGTGGGGTATGAACAGTTCGGAATGCAATCAGATATAGAACATCTCAGGTACAGAATGGACCAGGAGAACTTCAGGTTTGAAATAGTCCCGCTTGGGATAGGCGGAAGGCTCAAGGGCGACCTCACTACGCGGCAGATACCGAAGGATTTGGCTATCAGCTCGCTTGTATCGCAGTTTTCCACGGGGCGTATTTATCTGCCTTATGAGTGTTTATATACTGACTATACAGGCAGGACGCGCGATATGGTGAAGGTTTTTATCGAAGAGGAGTACTCTAAGTGGTATCCTAAATCGAACTGCCACGATGACATGTTAGATACAATACATATGATGTTCCACGAGGATTTGAGAGTAAGAGAACCGAACCTTTCGATGGAAAGGGTAAGAAGATTTACAGGCAAGGCTAAGCTGGGAAATGTTTATACCCACGAGGCGATATTCAGTTAAGGAGGAGTGAGTATGTCTAGTGTGTTCACATGGGCGGCGAAGGCGATAGGGACTCTGTTCGGAGGCACGTCGGCGGCTAATGCCATAGGGGCAGGCCTTGCAGGGCTTGGCGCGTCGCAGATTGTTAAGTCTGTTATGCCTTCTGCTCCGAGCATGCCTCAGGCTTCATCAGTAGGCGTCCCTACCATGGAGAAGGAGGGCGGGGCTGTGGCGGCTGAGGCGCAGAAGAGGGCGGCTATGGCCAAGGCTAAGACGAAATCTATATATACGTCGCCTCTTGGCGTCACGGGTAAGGCAGTAACGAGGGGTAAGGAACTCCTGGGCTAGTCATGTATAGGCCGGACTACGAACGTTCGCTTAGGCGCTTACGCGACATGAAGGCCGAGCGCGGGATGTGGGAGAATATGTGGCGTGAGATATCGCGTTATATTCTGCCGCGCCGACAGCCGGAATCGGAGCGCTCTCAGGGGCAAAACCTGATGGCACAGATATTTGACGCTACGGCAATAATCGCATGCAATAGGCTTGCGGCCGTCATGCAGTCAATACTTACGAACATGTCCTCTAACTGGTTTGCAACGCAGGTTAACGACAGTACTATCATGGAGGACGACAGGACGCTCAATTGGCTTGAAGCCAATGAGGAGATATCAATGAAGTTAATGCAGGACTCCACGCTCTCTCAGTCCTGCGATGAACTGTATCTTGATACGATAGCAATGGGCACAGGGATTATGTTCATTGAGAGGGGTAAGCAGAAACTTCTTCATTTCGAAACAATACCGATTTATGAGTGTTACATCTCGGAGAACTCCGAAGGTATAGTCGATACGCTATATCGTGAATACAAAATGACAGCATGGCAAATCAGGCAGAAGTTCGAAGGGAATTTGCCTGCAATGGTTGAGGAGAAGTTATCGAACGGGGAGCTTGACCATAAGTTTGAGATACTGCACGTGATAGAACCACGGCCTATAACAGGCAAAACGCCGGCGTCGGCGAAAGAATATCCATGGGCTTCTGTGTATTTTCTTAAGGACAGCAAAGAGGTTATCTTCGAGGGCGGCTACAAGACGTTCCCGGCCGTGTGTCCAAGATGGCGCAAAGCTTCAGGGGAAGTATACGGAAGAGGGCCGGGGCACGAGGCATTGGCTGATGCCAAGACACTTAACGAAATCGTCCTAAACAATCTGCAGGCCTGTGGCCGTACAATTAACCCGCCTCTTGACGTAGAGGAAGATTCTTACATTGACGATATTAACCTGTCACCGAACGCTATCAATATAAGACAGCGCGGGTCTACGCCTGCTAAACCTTTGTATATGACACAGGGGCTTGCCGTATCGCTTGAGAGGGAACAGGCTTATCAGCAGCGTATCAATGAGGCGTTCTTTTACAACCAGCTCCAGCTTGTGCAGAACGACAGAATGACGACTACGGAAGTCCTGCAGAGGACAGAAGAGAACATGCGCATTCTAGGACCTACATTCGGCAGATTCCAGAGTGAGTTTCTTGAGCCTCTCATAAAGAGGGTGTACCAGATACTGTTTGATGCAGGTGCGTTGTATCCGCCGCCTGATAATGTGAAGGCCGCAGGGCTGTCGATTGAGTACAGGTCGCCGCTTGCAAGGGCGCAGAAGTCGCTTGAGCTTATGTCGATAGAGCACTCTATCCTAGTTGCCGCGCCTGTAATCCAGATACGTCCGGAGGTTATGGACGTGATTAAGTGGGACGATATCACTAGGGATTTATTCGTTCTGAACGGTGTGCCACGCAAACGGTTGAACAGCGAGAAGGAAGTAGAGGAAGTAAGGCAGGCTAGGGCGCAACAGCAGGCAATAGCCAGCGCTATACAGGGAGCGGAGCAGATGGCAAGAACGGCCAAGCAGGCATCAGAAGCAGACCCGACACAGGGGCTATTGGGGCAGGTGTTCGGCGGTGCGTAAGATTAAGGACAGTAAGGATAGGCTGATAGTTTACGCAGAAACATTTGCGGCGTGCGGCGGTGCGGTACTTGAAGATTTGCAAAATAAGTTCTTTGTGTTTTCACAAACAATAAATGATGAAGAACCATCTCCATATCAGCTGGCATTCAGAGAGGGACAAAGGTCAGTAGTGCTTTACATAATGAACCTGCTCAAGAGAGCGGACGAAAGGGGCAAAAATGATGGAAACAATTCTTGATATCACACCAAACCAGCCTGCACAGAGCGAACAGGAAACACAAGCACCTATAGGACAGGAGGCAATAGTGCCGGAACAGAAGCAGGCGTCATGGATAGACGGTCTGCCTGACGACCTCAAGGCAAAGCCGACGCTACAGAAGTTTAAAGACGTAGAGGATATAGTCAGGTCATATGTGAGTCTTGAAAGCATGCTGGGTAAGGATAGGCTGATTGTCCCATCTGAGGAGTCAGCGCAGGCAGACTGGGACAACTTCTACAACAAGCTTGGCCGTCCCGAAACGCCGGACGGATACGAGCTGAAATTGCCTGACAATATTCCTGTTGACGAAGGTTTTGTAAATAATTTTAAGCAATGGGCGCACTCGGTGGGGTTATCAAAGAAGCAGACGGCAGAGCTTGCCAAGAAGTACGCTGAGTTCGAAAGTCAGATGGTGGCGCAGACGCAAGAGGAAATAAACAAGAACATCATGGAGGCGGCAGAGAGTCTTAAGAAGGATTGGGGCACAGAGTATGAGGCCAATGTTGAGCGGGCTAATGCGGCGCTTTCAACGGCGGCGGCAGAGATACCTGAGCTTATCGAATGGCTTAACGCAAGCAATATACTTGCCGACCCGGTCTTTGCGAAGATTCTTAACTTCTTTGGCCGAGGGCTATCAGAGGATACGCTAAGGGGCGGTCGGGCTACGACCCCGCAGGGAACAGCCGAGGCAAAGCTTAACGAGCTATTTAGTGATAGTGACTTCAAAAAGAAATATCTTGGTGGTGACGCAGGTGCAGTACAGCTTGTTTCAGGACTTATGAGGCAGGCTTACAATAATAGCAATAGTGAGTTATAATGTAAACATAAGCGGATAACCGAAAGGCCCGCGAAGCGCTCTCTCGGGGAACTCCATTGGAGCCCGTGCTGTTGGGGGAAAGTACCTCACGGAGGCGGCCGAGTCCGCCACAAGGCCCTATAGCGGGACAACCTTGGATTATAGACTTTATCTGAGGGGGAAAATCTGATGAGTGTTGAAATCACAACTGCAATGAAGAAGCAGTACAGTACTAATGTAGCTCTGCTATGTCAGCAGATGGATTCCCGTTTCGCTAGGGCGGTACGGGTGGAGAGTATTGAAGGCGAGTATAAGTTCTTCGACCAAGTAGGTCAGGTAGAGGCACAGCGTATGCAGACGCGTCACGCGCCGACTCCGTACGTTGATACGCCGCATAGGCGCCGAAGGGTACAGGCGTTTCCTTATGTCGTAGCCGACCTCATTGACGAGGCCGATATCCTTCGCATAATGACTGACCCGACGTCGGTTTATGCGCAGGCGGCCGCGGCGGCGATGTTCAGGGCTATGGATAAGGAGATAGTCAGGGCTATGTTCGCCACGTCCTATACTGGCAAGGACGGCGAAACAGGCGTCGCGTTTGACAGTACCAACATGTCAGTGGGTGTGAAGATAGGCAGCGCAAACGATGCCACGGACTGCGGAATGAACGTTAGCAAGCTCCTTAAGGCGGCTCAGATTCTCAGCCACTACGAAGTTCCGCTTGAGGGGCGCTTCTGCGCAATGACTGCAGCTCAGAACGCCGCGCTGTTGAACGAGGCAAGGACGACGAGCAAGGACTACGTTGGCACGTACACGCTGGCTGATGGGTTCATAAAGAACTTCGCCGGCTTTACGTTCGTGCTGTACGAGTCCCTTCCGCTAGACTCCAGCAATAACGTTCTGTGCCCCTTCTGGCATAGGGACGGCATGCTTCTTGCCGTGGCCAAACAGCCTACGACTATAGTCGACAGGCTCCCCGAGCATAACCAGTCGCATCAGGTCTACACGTCGATGGATATGGGCGCCACGCGAATGGAAGAGTGCCGCGTTGGCCAGATAGTTTGCAAAGCAGCATAGGTGGGGGTGTATTAGATGGCGACTCTAATTGGAACTAATTTGCAGAACGTCACAGACGGCAAGAGGCTTGACCCGGGCACGTGGGGGTCTACAGTACTTGTACAGGTAGATTCTTACACCGGAACTCCTGGGGCAAGCGACAAGATAAAGCTCTGCTCACTCCCAAAGAATGCAAGAGTACTGCGCGGGTCACGCGTTGTATTTGCAGCTCTTGGCGGGTCGTGCGCGGCTACGATAGGTACAGAAACCAGCGCCTCAAAGTTCGCGGGCTCGACGTCAATGGCCACGGCAGGCGAAGCCCTTCTTACTGCCGATGGTTCGAAGCTGGGTGAAGATACGAGTGTTGTCGTTACGTTCAGCGCGGCGGCCGCAAATTCCGGCGCAGTAACAGCGACGATATTCTACACCGTCGCAGGATAGCATTAGACGGGGAGGGAGATAGCCTCTCCCTCCCTTTAACTTTATAGGGGGGGTATGCGATGTCTGTCACGGGCGAATACCAGCCTAGGCGCTATGTAGGGGACGGAAGCACTGTTATATTCTCGTTTCCATTCCGCATTTTCGATGCGTCAGATATCACAGTATATGTAGACGGGGTGGAGGTTCAGCAGGGCGTCGCCTACACGGTCAAGTCAGCAATCATGCTCCCTGACAACAGCGGCTATGACTGGACATACGGCGGCTATGTGCAGATGTCGTCCCCGACCTATGTCCCGGAATCGGGACAGAGCGTAATTATCCACAGGATTATAGCAATAAAACAGCCGCTAGACCTCGAAGAGGGCGGAAGCCTTCCTCCGCAGGCACTTGAAACAGCGTTTGACCTTCTCACCTTAATCGCACAACAGACCAAATACGAAACACTCAGAGCCGCAAGGCTGTCTATCGTAAATGCCGATACAATGAACACAGAGATACCGCTGGCCGTAGCCGGAGCGGTACTGGGTATTACAGAGGACGGCACGGGATTTAAGTTCTATGACGAGTATCTGATGAAGATACAGTTCTCACCAGACCTTACAAACTGGTACGATGAATCTCTTGAGTCACGTAATGACAGGTACGTCAGGTTGTCAATAGACGGCGGCACGACATACTCGTCACCGATAGACTTGAACGGCCTCCAGAACTCCTTGATGCAGACTACTCTTACTTATAAGAATCAGGCCGCGGCATCAGCTACAGCCGCCGCATCGTCTGCTTCAGCGGCCGCAGTATCGGCATCTAACGCCGCTACGTCTGCAACCAACGCTTTGGCATCTGCTACAAGCGCGGCCTCTTCCGCCTCGTCGGCACAAAGCGCCAAAACTTCAGCCGAAGCCGCACGTGACGCCGCAATCACGGCTAGAACTGGAGCTGAGGCGGCAAAGACAGCGGCAGAAACGGCACAGAGTGGGGCTGTAACGGCTAAGAACGAGGCCGACTCAGCGAAAGTATTGGCAGAATCGGCAAGGGACGCGGCTATATCGGCAAAGACTTTGGCAGAAACCGCAAAGACCGGGGCTGATTCAGCCGCTACTGCTGCCAACGCGGCCAAGAC
>CAYNGF010000138.1:0-8578 GCA_964396515.1 uncultured Paludibacter sp. | reverse complement strand
CTGCAGAAAATTTATTTTCTTTCGGGTGAATACCACCCATTCTGAAAGTTCTCATATTGACCCTTTACCCCAACAGGGGGATTAAATAATTTACAATTTTATGAATTACAATTTACAATTTAAATTGTTGAAATTTTGGTATTTAACAGATTTAAATTAAAATGTAAGTTATATATCAGTAATTTGTATAACTCAAATTTAATTCCGGCACACTTTTAAACTATACAACTTTTACCTCTTCGGGTGCAACCGTTTCAGCTTTTGGTTTGCGAGGTGGAAAGTTTAGTTCAACAATAGAATTTGTCGGACAAACTTCGACACATTTACGGCAAAGTTTACATTTGTCGTCGTGTATAAAAGCCAGATTATTAGTAATAGTGATGGCTTCGTGCGGACAAACTTTTTCGCATTTACCACAGGCAATACAACCCACATCACAAGCTTTGCGAGCAATATGTCCTTTATCTTCGTTGCGGCAGTTAACGTAGATTCGACGCGATTTTGGTCCTTTTTTACGAATTTCGATCAGTAATTTGGGACAGGCTTTAACGCAAGCACCACAAGAGGTACATTTATCTTCGTCCACTTCGGGAATTTTTGTAATGGGGTTCACATGAATGGCATCGAACTCGCACGACACTTCACAATCGCCTAAACCAAGACAACCCCAGGAGCAACCGGTTTCACCACTATAAAGATTATGCGCTATGAAACAATGTTTTACTCCATCGTACTCGTTCATACGTGGTCGATGTTCACAGGTGCCCCCGCAGCGAACAACAGCCACAGTTGGTGCTGTGATAACAGCTTCACGACCGAGAATAGCTGCGACCTTTTCCATGGTAGGAGCACCACCCACAGGACAGTTAAGTCCATCCATTTTGTCAGCTTTAACACAAGCTTCGGCAAAAGCACGGCAACCGGGGAAACCGCACCCACCACAATTGGCAGCAGGAAGCGCTTCTTCAACTTCGTTGATACGAGGGTCTTCGTACACTTCAAATTTTTTGGCAACGAAATACAAAACTATTGCAGCAATAGCTCCTACTGCACCAAGAATAATAAGCGAAAGAATAATAAGATTCATTATCAGATATTTTATTAGAACAAAGAATAAAGACAATAGAGCCAAGAACCAAGAATCAAGAGCCTTGAGCCGATATTAGATGTCTGAGATATAAAATGTAAATTTTTTCTTCAATTTATTATTGAACAATGATAATATAATGAAATAAGGTACTAAAACCAATAATGAGATCAGGCCGGAAATTGCTTCGTTTTGTATAAAATGGCCTGTTACGATCAGAGAGATTAAAATTAGTGTAAATGGTATTACAAATGCGAGCAAAACAGCCAATAATCCGTTTCCGCTTTCACCATAAATATTTACGGCATCGCCTACTTTTAAATTTGGATTATTACTATGAGCATCAATAATTTTTTCATCCATATCGGCAGCAGTACAAGCACCTTTTGCATGACAAGAACTGCAAGCTGACATTTGAATTATTTCAACCTTTACTTTATTACCTTCAATGTGTCGGATTATGCCCGTGTGTTCTATTTTTTTGCTCATTTTGTAATGTCCACATTGCAATTTGGGGACAAAAATACAGATAATTTATAATTGTATCAAATTTATTTTGGTTAATTATGCACAGATTATTAATCTTAAAATGTTATCCTATTGATTTAGTGTAAAATATCTTTACATTTTTCTTCAAATAAGATAAATATTTAATACTTTTTTGCACAAATATAAATTTGGTGTGCAGAAAAGGGAAAATTGTTAAGTGTTATTAAAAGAAGACAGATTTAGAAATCTGTCTTCCTGATTAACATATTAGGGAAACCAAATTAAAAAAATGGACAGAGTCTGAACTCTGTCCTTCTGATTATTGAACCACAGATCCAATGTACTGGTTGTTGGATTTAGCGCTACTATCAGGTAGAATAAAGTATATCCATACGTGAATATTATCACCGTTCCAGATAACCGGCATATCGACAGTGGCTGTGCCTGCAGTAAGCGTTATTTCCGAAGTAATGGATAATACTTGCTTTTTTCTTCGTCAAAGCAAACGAAGGCAGCCAGGGAAGCAGGATTTGAGTTATCGGTAATAGTAGTATCCCAATCGACACGAAACTTTGCAGTACCGGCTTTTTCGAGTACCAAATTTGCTACAGCGGCTAAATTGCCGGCAGCGACTTTCAGATTACTAAAATCAATTAAATAATCGGGATATTCGCCAAGAACAGCATTTTTAAACACGTGGTTAACAGCGAAACGGATACCCATATGGCCTCCAAAATTTTTTTTAAAAATAGGATTGAACGGTACGAGTACTGAGTTTGTAAAACCAAACTTCGAGCGATGAGCCACTTGCTTATCGGTACGAGGATTGGTTGGAACACTCGCTACACGAAGGTAATTTTTACCTGTAGCTTTGGATTTTGTGGCGAGCGCATCGCCATATTTACCGGAAATCTTTCCGAATGTTGTTGATTTGAAAGTTGCCATAAAAAAATTTTAAAAAATTTGAAAATTTGTAATAGAAATCATAGATAAAGTACTTACAATCACAAAGAATTCACAGAGAAATCACAGAGAATCACAGACAAATCACTTAGGATTCACAGTACTATCACAGTATTATCACAGTATTATCACAGTATTATCACAGAGGATGTAGGTGCGTGAATCGGACGTTCTTTGTTTTTCATATGGATTGTTGATTGAATTTTTTTTTGTGAAATCATACTGCCTTTGTTTAATACATTACAATGGCAAAAATAAAAGTCAAAACTTTTGCGAGGGTATAGTTGGGGTGAAAGTTGGGGTGAGTCTATTTTGAAGCTTATATATTGTATTTCAATGGTTTATAAAGTTATATTTAACGAATTTTAATATTGATTGGGGTAAGGAAAATATAATTAGCGAAGGTGTTATATTTGGTTAATGTAAAATGCCCTTGCAGGGCTGGATTTGCCGGTGTGAAAACATGTACTTATATCCATTTATATACAAGGGTTATATCTATAACCTCTAGTACTGATATATAAGAATGTACACTTGGTTGATGTGTGATGTTATTTCTGGCGCTAAGACAATAATACTATGAATGTTATAAAACAAAATATAAATCATGATAGATAAATTTAGGAACAACAAAAAAACCTGACAGAATTTGTAATTCCATCAGGTTATTCAGATATTTATTTCTACAGCTAAAAATATTTTCTTAAAAAAAATAATTAGCTAAATCATCACAAAAAATTAAGCTTCTTCTGCAGATTCTTTCGTTTCAGATTTATCTTCAGTTTCTTCAGCTTTTTTTGATTTCTTAGGAGCTTTAGCTTTTTGAGCAAGTTTTTCTGCTTTCGCTGCAGCTTCTTCCACCATTTTCTCTTTCAGGTCAGCAAGCGTCTGAATATCGCCAAGGGTGGTTTTCTCCATAGTTGTAACTGGAGATACCGGTTCTTCCTTTTTAGCTTTTTTAGTTGCTTTTTTCACTTGAGGAGCTTCTTCGCTTGTATTTTCAGCTTCGGCTTTAGCGGCGCGTTTAGCTTCTTCGTGAATTCTGCTGTGCGAAACGATAATTCTTTTAGCATCCTTATTGAATTCAATTACCTTAAATTGAAGTTTCTCGTCCACTTTAGCCTGGGTACCATCTTCTTTCACCAAATGTTTTGGAGTAGCAAAACCTTCCACACCATAAGGCAATGAAATTACGGCACCTTTATCCATCATTTCCACAATGATACCATCATGAATACTGTCAAGGGTAAATACAGTTTCCAGAACATCCCATGGATTTTCTTCAAGTTGTTTGTGTCCAAGACTCAAACGACGGTTTGCTTTATCAATTTCAAGGACCTGAACTTCGATTTCAGCACCAATTTGTGTGAATTCAGAAGGATGTTTTATTTTTTTAGTCCACGAAAGATCCGAAATATGAATCAAACCATCAACACCTTCTTCAATTTCAACAAAAACACCAAAATTGGTAAAGTTTCTTACTTTTGCAGTATGCGTTGAACCAACAGCGTATTTTTCTTCAATATTTTCCCATGGGTCTGATTTCAGTTGTTTAATACCCAGCGACATTTTTCTTTCTTCACGATCAAGAGTCAGGATAACAGCTTCAATTTCGTCTCCAACTTTCAGGAAGTCCTGAGCAGAACGCAAATGCTGAGACCAACTCATTTCTGAAACATGAATTAGACCTTCAACACCATTAGCAATTTCAACAAATGCGCCATAATCGGCAATTACCACAACTTTTCCTTTTACTTTATCGCCAACTTTCAGATCAACATCGAGCGCTTCCCATGGATGTGGTTGTAATTGTTTCAAACCGAGTGCGATACGTTTCTTTTCATCATCGAAATCAAGAATTACCACATTCAATTTTTCGTCGAGTGAAACAATTTCTTCCGGATGATTTACCCTACCCCACGAAAGGTCGGTAATGTGTATAAGTCCATCCACTCCACCAAGGTCAATAAATACACCGTAAGAAGTGATGTTTTTAACGGTACCTTCAAGTACCTGACCTTTCTGAAGTTTACCAATAATTTCTTTTTTCTGATTTTCGAGTTCAGCTTCGATAAGTGCTTTATGCGATACAACCACGTTTTTGAACTCTTGGTTGATTTTTATCACCCTGAATTCCATGGTTTTATTTACAAATACATCGTAATCGCGAATTGGTTTTACATCAATTTGAGAACCAGGTAAGAATGCTTCTATTCCAAATACGTCCACTATCATACCACCTTTGGTACGACATTTTACATATCCTTTAACAATTTCCTGTGATTCAAGTGCAGCATTTACTCTATCCCACGAACGTGTTGCACGTGCCTGTTTGTGTGAAAGTAATAACTGACCTTTTTTATCTTCCTGACTTTCAATGTAAACCTCTACTTTATCACCTACCTGCAAATCGGGGTTATAGCGGAATTCACTCATCGGTACAATACCGTCTGATTTATATCCTACGTTTACCACAACCTCACGCTTGTTAATGGAGATTACGGTTCCTTCAACAACTTCCTTGTCTTTAATCGCATTAAGGGTGTTGTCATAAATGTTTTTAAGATTTTCCTTTTCAGCGCTTGTAAGGATATCACCTTTTTCATACGCATCCCAGTCAAAATCTTCCTGCGGAACAACTTTTTCAGCTTTTACTGCTTTTGAAGGTGCTTCTTCAATAATTTCAACAACTTCAGGAGTTGTTTCTGTAACAATTTCTGTAGCCGGTTCTTCAACAGTTTCAGTTACAATTTCTTCTTTTGATTCATTTACTGCTTCCTCTGCTGCTTCAACAGCTACTTGAGAAGTAGTTTCTACGGCAGCTTCAGTTACTTCTGCAGCTACTTCAGCAGAATTCTGAATTTCTTCTGCCTGATTTTTTGTTTCTTCCATTAATAATTTGTTTGTTTTTTACTAATAAATAGTAGGTTAGACTTTATGTTGATAAAGAAATTTTTAGCGCGCAAAATTACAAATAATTATTTGAATTACAAAGTATAATGGCATTAAAATTTTGAATGAAAAAGCAAAAAGTTGATTTAGCAACTGCCATATCTTTTCAAAATATAATTTCAAAAAATAATAATAAATTTGCAAAAAAAATCATTTTATGAACGATGAAATTTTTCCATTAGTAGATAACTCAGGTAATGTTATTGGAAGTGCCACCCGAAGCGAATGTCATTCAGGAAGCTTTTTGTTACATCCGGTTGTACACCTTCATGTATTAAATTCAGAAAAAAAGTTGTTTTTGCAGAAAAGAGCAGCCGAAAAAGATATTCAACCCGATAAATGGGATACATCAGTTGGCGGACATATATCGTTTGGTGAAAAAGTAGAAGAAGCGCTCTTGCGAGAAGTTTCAGAGGAACTTGGAATTACTCACTTCAAACCAGTATTTTTGCATCGCTATATTTTCAAATCGGACCGCGAAGCTGAATTTGTAAACAGTTATTATACAATTTACGACGGAGACATTACTATTGATACATCTGAAATTTCAGAAGGCAGATTTTGGAGTTATAAAGAAATTGAGCAGAATCTGAGCAAAAATATTTTCACACCAAATTTCGAGTTTGAATTTAATTTGCTGACTAAACAAAACCTTTTACCATTAAGATAAGCAAAATATATTTACGGCAATTAGAACAAAAAAACGGGCAATAAGATTACCCGTTTTTATTGTTATTTGTGTGTGCTTTCAAGTTCAATCATTACCATGTCTTTGGGAACTTTATCGCCAACCGCTACATTAATTTTTTTAATTTTTGCGGTAAATGGCATTTGAATTCTGTTCATCATTTTCATGGCTTCAATTATCATTAACGGTTCTCCTTCTTTTACAACCTGACCTTCTTTTACATTAACCTGAATTATGGTACCAGGTATAAACGACTGAATCTCGAATGGATTGGGATCAATCCACACTTTTCGATTCTGATATTTTTTTGTAAGTAGGGTTTTATATTTTCGGGCTGTAACAGCAAAGTTTACGAACTCAGGTGTTGGTTTATTCATAAAAAAATATTTAGTTAATTATTCTGATTATTGAGCCTAAACTCTTTATAATAAATTGGTATTTTTTGGAGTTAAAAATCAGAACGGAGGAATTCCGTGTTTTTTTGCCGGGCGATAATCGTCTTTATTTTGAGAAACTTCAAGTGCATGTAAAAGTAATTCGCGGGTTTCGAGTGGTTCAATAACAGCATCGATATACCCTTTCGAAGCAGCCACAAACGGATTTGCAAACTTCTCAACATACTCTTTCACTTTCTGCTGACGCATTGCATCCTGATCTTCAGCTTCCATAATTTCTTTGCGGAAAATAATATTGGCTGCTCCTTCGGGTCCCATTACGGCAATTTCAGCACTTGGCCAGGCAAACATAAAGTCTGCGCCTAAATGGCGTGAGTTCATTGCAATATAGCCTCCGCCATAGGCTTTACGTAAAATTACTGTAATTTTAGGCACAGTAGCTTCAGAATAAGCATACAACATTTTTGCTCCATGACGAATTACTCCGGCATGTTCCTGATCAACTCCGGGTAAATAGCCGGGCATATCTTCAAGAGTAATAATAGGTATGTTAAATGCATCGCAAAAACGAATGAAACGTGCAGCTTTGTCCGATGCATCACAATCGAGCACTCCTGCAAGATACATAGGTTGGTTGGCAACAAATCCTACGGTATCTCCATTCATACGACCAAATCCAATTACGATATTCGGAGCCCAAAGCTCTTGTACTTCCAAAAATTTGGAGTCATCGGCAAGGGCATAAATAATTTCACGTACATCGTAAGGCTGTTTAGGATCGGAAGGAATGATTTTTTCAATATTCTTTTTAAATGTAGGTTTTGCCGGTTTAATTTTTGCAGCTTTTTGCTGATTACTGTGTGGTATAAGTGATATCAGTTCTTTAATTTGATTCAGACATTCTTTTTCAGTAAGCGCATAAAAATGTGCATTCCCGGTAATTTCAGCATGAACACGTGCACCACCAAGATCTTCCTGCGATATTTTCTCGCCTAAAACAGTTTCAATTACATTCGGTCCGGTAATAAACATTTTCGAGATATTTTCTACCACGAAAACAAAATCGGTAAGTGCCGGAGAATATACTGCACCACCTGCACAGGGTCCTAAAATCACAGATATTTGCGGAATTACACCCGAAGCCATGGTATTGCGATAAAAAATTTCGCCATAACCTGCCAATGCTCCAATTCCTTCCTGAATACGGGCACCACCTGAGTCGTTGATTCCAATACATGGTACTTTCATTTTCAGGGCGTGATCCATAATTTTAGTAATTTTCCGGGCGTGCTTTAATCCAAGCGAGCCTCCCATTACAGTAAAATCCTGGGCATAAATACATACCGGAGCACCGTTTATATTTCCGGTTCCTGTTATTACACCATCGCCAGCTAAAACTTTGTTTTCCATACCGAAATTTGTTTCTTCATGCTGGACAAACAAATCATACTCATGAAAAGAATCGGGATCAACCAATGCAAGAATACGTTCACGTGCAGTCATCTTTCCCATGGCTACTTGTTTTTCAATGGCTTTATCGCCTCCACCCTTTTCAATAATTGCTTTTTTCTGGCGTAATGCCAGGATGTTTTTCTTTAATGTCATAATTCGATTTTTGATTGAATTAAATCTTAAATGTAAAAAATTTTTTAGTTTGAATGCTTTCAAACCACCTGCAAAAATAGCACTTTTATCTTAAAAGTGTGCATCTTTTCCTGAACCGGATGAAGTAATAAGTTCTAATTGTTTCTTTTTCAACCAATTTAATGTGTTTTTTCTACATGAATTAAATCCGGGTGTATAATCATTAGGGGATAAAAATTCGATATATGCCTGAAATTCGGGGATAAATGCGGGTTCGTTTTCACACAAACGAGATAAAATTTTCATGGAAAGTACTTGATGCGAAACATCTGCTTTTACCGAAATCATTAGATTATATAAAAGATTTTACTACTGACCGACAAACATATTTAGAAAAAAAATAGGGCAAACGCCAAAGCA
>CAYNGF010000137.1:0-8620 GCA_964396515.1 uncultured Paludibacter sp. | reverse complement strand
GTTGTGATTTGCTTTCAGAAAATTGTATCTTTGAACCGATAAACAACACGATATGTGTAATGCAAAGAAAATCAGTTGTTTATAGGTTTTGTTAGAAATTAAAAATCCGGTTGTTTATCGATAAAAATCCCGCCATGCGAGCGGGATTTTTGTTTGTAATATAAATTAAGAGGATGGAGATAAAGTTTTTAAATTCAATTTCACCGGGAATTCACTTTTCTAAAAAAGTTCCAGTTGTTGTACCGGTGCTGCAACCGATTTTATTTTTTTACCTTGAAACAATTCCATTTGTCCGAATTGTTTGTCGGTGATACATAGTATGCCTATTAATCCTGCTTCGGGTAGTATTTTTTTTACCCGATTGATGTGTACTTGTGCGTTTTCCATGCTTGGACAATACCGCAGGTAAATAGAAAACTGAAACATGGTAAATCCATCGTCGATGAGCTTCTTTCGGAAATCGGTATATGCTTTCCGTTCCTTTTTGGTTTCGGTAGGTAAATCGAATAATACAAGTACCCACATGATACGATATTCGCTAAAACGGTTCAAAATAATTACGAAGTAATAATTACGAATTACGAAATTGATGATTGCTTTTCTTTTAATTTTTTTTGAATTGAACCAATTATTCGTAGTAGCTCTTCGCAATCGGACAATATCGATATAACTTCACTCTCATTTAGCATATCTGAATCATGCAATAATCTTAGCCAATAATGAGTTTCTCTTGCTTCTTTGTATGCAATACTTAATTTTGAAAGAAAATCTTTGTTTGACTGAGCACCGATAGCTTCTTCAATATTTGCACCAATGGAAGTTCCACTTCTTAGTATTTGTTTTGACAAAACAAATTCTTTCTTGTCTTCGCACAAATAACGTTATAGTTTTATTGTACGAAGAACATAAGCATACGATTTCAATTGTATCAGATTGTCAGTTTTCATGCATTTATTGATATTAATATTTTTATTTACATAAGAACAACAACAGATTAAAATTCATAATTCATAATTCGTAATTATTCAAACTCCGGAAAGGCTAATTTTCTCACTTCTCCCTGAAAACATTTTGCCAAACTTGCTGTGGTTAATATAGCCGCATTCATAAGTGGACTGCGTTGTCCGTTAATATTAACATCCATAACAGGAATGGATAACAATTTCGATTTTAATGCTTTGTCCAATTCAATTTTTTCAGGATTTTTTCCTCTTTCAAGTTCTGTATCCACCAGTTCAATCACCAGTTTATCCACAAAGGGACGATAAGGTTCCATAATATCATCAGCCAAACAATAGGCGTTGTATCGGTTGTGATGATGAATGCCGTGCGTGGGCAGTAAACCACTTCCCACTAAAGCACGTGCCACAATTGCCCGCAAAATGGCATAACCATAATTCAGCAAATTGTTGGGAGGTATTCCCTCTCTACTGCGACGAAAATTGGGTATCATCGGAAAAAGGTTTGACCAGTAATAAGCGGCGGCACGACCTTCGAGGTTGTCGGTGTCGCCGCTTTTTACATCATTCGCCCATTTGCGCATATTTTTTACCGTTTCTCCACGCGTGTTTTCCAGTACAAAAGCCTGATTTAATATTTTTGCCTGTACGGTTTGTTGCCATAGCTGTTTGCGCAAAGGTGCTGACGATTCAATTTGATATTGAAACCGTTCGCTTTGCACTGTATTGCCGCTGAGCGGCAGCAATAAACCCACAGGCATACGTGCACTGTCGCAGGTGATAACGGCGGTATTATTTGCCAAAAGTGCCTCGAGCAATCCGTGTGTAATGGTGATTTGCTTATGATCGAGTACTACAATCCCTATATCCTCGATTGGGATGGTTACTTGCGCTTCTTTTTTAAAACTTTCGGGCAAATCATCGTTTTTCACCACTTCCGGCAAATGAATTACCAACTGCGCATTGCGCATACTCAAATACGCAGGATTGCCGAAATAAAGCGTGCGTTTTATCATAAATAAGGATTAAAAATATTTTATAATATATTAAAACTATAAGAATTGTGTTAGCCTACAGAAAAATATTACCAAGCCAATCAATGTTTATTTTTATACAGTGATCTTGAATTTTTAATGGTTTTTGTTTTTGTTTTTTATTTAAAAGACTTTTTACAAATAATTCTCCAGTTTC
Organism: uncultured Paludibacter sp.; assembly: GCA_964396515.1. Taxonomy (GTDB): domain Bacteria; phylum Bacteroidota; class Bacteroidia; order Bacteroidales; family Paludibacteraceae; genus Paludibacter. The sequence continues at coordinate 6,470 of CAYNGF010000137.1, read as the reverse complement.
ATATGGTGAACAATCTCTATAAGAACCAAATTCAACTAAGTTTAATTCATTTTTAGGAATACTTTTTTTGTTTTCGTATTTCTTCTTTAATTGAATTTTTTGATCTTTAGTTAAATCTTTAGGGACTATAATTGCATTTGAATAATTATGGGGTATAAACTTACATTCATTACCTGAAAACATTACTACTTTATAAATTCTTTTAAAAAAAGCTTTTTTATTGGTTTCTTTACTAATCCAATCTCTAAACTCATCATTAGACATTCCTAAAAGTAACTCCTTTTCTTCAATGCTATAGGGCAAATAAACCAAATCATTTTGCTGAAGTGTAAAAAGAACTTTTTCAGGTTTATCTTTATGTTTTATTCTAAAATCTTCTATAATTTTTTTCTTAAAATCATAAATGCCATCTTTTAGTGCAATAGATGCGATTGAAACAGAATCAAATAGCGATGCGATATCAAAAATTCTTTTACCATTTTTTTCCATAACCAAAAACAAATAATTGTCACCTGTTATAACACTTTGTTTTTCATTATTATCGTATAATCGTAGTAATCCACTCTCTTTTTTATCTTCTTTGTTATACCAAACTTTAACTTTATAAACTGGTTGCTTGCCATCAGCAGTTCTTTTTTCATTAAATGATTTCAAACCTTCTCCAGTAAAAGCCTTTTTCATTGAGTCATAATCCTTTTTGTGTTCAATGATTTCATTTGCCAATACTTTGTCTATTACTATTTTGGATACATCAGGCAAAGAAAGTGAAGAAATATCTACGCGTTTTGTATCACGTCCATTAATTTTGCCATAATAAGTTTCTTGGTGCAAAGCACCTCTGATTTTTAATTGCTTTTTGTTTGTTCTCTCATCTATTTTTATCCCTAACTTATCTTTGGGTTTATGTGAAACAACCATTGTTTCCAACTGCTCCTTAACTTGTTCGACCAAATTATCTAATGGCATTTCAAAATTTCTGGAACTTTCTATTTTCCTAAGAATTTCATCCCTGCGTTTTGCTTCTAGATTGAAAAAGCCATCTAAAACAGATTCTCCTTCTTTGACTTTAATTCCAAACTCCTCTTTTCGAGCAGTTAACTCATCTTGATAGTACTTGTTTAAATTGTTTAGTCTTTGAATATGGCTTTGAGTAGTTAGGGCAACCACCAAAGCATCGATTGAATGGTGGCGGTGATCATAGCGTTTACTCCAATTTTTTATTTCATATTGATTTTTGTTATTCTCATCAACATACCGATTTACCCATTTTGTTTTGGGATTTCCGTTTTCATCCAAATCCCAAAGTTCCATTTGTTTAAAACGGTTTTCGGTCAGTTCCATAAACAATTTTCTTAACCCCCACTTACTACGTAAGAAGTCAGTTACTTCTCCAGTACTTGTTTTAACATTATCGCTACCTACAATCTTTGCCAATTCATTCTTAATTGCTACTGAAATGTATTGCGTATCTTTTAGTTGCCTTTCAACGGGATTTGAAGGAATTTTTTCAGCCAATAGATTCTTTTTCTTTTTGCCAAAGAAATTTTCATTTATGTGTTGAATGAATCTTTCTGGCGATAATATCTCAAATTGTGAGTTCTGTTGAGAAATGTATTCCCATGACGTTCGATTACTTTTTTCTTCATTTATATTTGTTTCGCATACAACTTTATTGCTTATTGAATCATCGTAATATCTTGATTTTGGTATAATGTGATCAATATCATATAACCTATCTGGAGAAAAAAGTTTTGATAGTGGTATAGGTTTACCTGTATATGGAGAAATACATTTTTGCTCTTCCCAAAGCCTGAGTTTTTGTATTTCTTCTTCGGTTGGTTCATTTGATAGTTTTGGATAATCTTCTATGTTTTGCCGACTCCAAATTTTGTACAATTCAATGTTTTTGGAAGAATATTCTATATTGAGTTCTGCTAAACGTTCCTTAATTCTATCATTTATCTTCTTACTATTTTGCTGCCCTTTCCAAATTTTCTCTCTTTCAGCGGCACTATTTTTTAAATCTCTTGCAAGCTCTACTCGAATTTCAAGTTCCTCGGGATTGAATTTGTATTGTTTCCATATTGCTTTAATAACTTGCATTGTTTCATTGGAAAGTTGTTCAACCACAGGATTCCGCAAGTTCCTTTCTTCGTATTTAATATCGTGATAATTTTTTATTTGGGGCTTTATTGTTTCAGCAGTATGTTTACCGTATACCAACGAAATTGCAAACGATTCCATAATTCCGCCGTCTTTTAAAACATTAGGGTTATTTTTTACAAAGTCAATTACATAATCTTCTAATTTGTACTTTGGATTATCAAGTATTTCACCTGTTTCAATTAAATATTGAATATTCTTAAATTGCTTTTGAATTGTGTCAGGTATGCTCTGGGGATTGGGCATCATCAAAGGCAGAATATTCCTTATCGCCTTTTCCGACAAGCTTGCATATTTTCGATGGAATTTAATTTTTTGGGCTAGTATCAACGATAATTCTTTTGCTGTTTCCTCGTCAGTATAATTTTTTAACACTGCAATGATTGAAGAAACCCGCTTGCTCTCCACTTCATACTCGCTTCCAACATGGTTTTTTACATCAAAAATTACAGTCCATAGTTGCTCAACAAGTTTTTTGTTTTGAGAAATGAAATCATTATAATATTCACCAAGTTCTTTTTTGAAGGATAATAATGTATCGCAACCTTTCAATTTTGTTTTTACATTTAATCCGTTGAGAAAATAATCTTTTTGTTCTTTATCCAGTTTGCCTTTGGTTTTATCCATATTAAGAATTTCAACAATAGTTGCAAAACCGACTTCCTTCTGTGTTTGAAGCTTCTCATAAATAGCCCATTTCTCTTCGGGGGTTAAATATCTGTTTTGATAAGTGTATTTATTTTCCACTAAAGTTTTTGAAGTAACAAAAAGATTGTTTATCTGTTTCCAACATCTAAATTCCTGAAAGAATGGATGCGAAGTAGGTATAACTTTTTCTTCTTTTTCAAAACGGCAATTGCCAATTAACTCTGTTTGAGGCTTTAAAGGGCGTTGATAATAAATTACCTGTTCTTTAATAATGTATTTCAATCCTTTTTCTAGTGCAGTTTTCCGTAATAATTGTTGCAATTTGCTACTGCCGGGAAAAATGTAATTTGCAATTTTTTCCAATATTTCTTTTGGGCAATCTTTCAATATCGGGTGTTGTTTTGCTTGTGTGTCCCAAATCCTGTCAAATTCTTCTTTATAACGATTACGAAGAAAAACCCTGTTTCTAATTTTAGTCCATTTATTTTGTTGTAATTCTCGAAGACGCAATTGACTTATAAAAAGGTTCTCTTCCTTCAAAATTTTTTCAGATAACTCCATTGCTTTACGCCAATTGGACTTTTGAGGTAAAGCAAATTTATATGTAACCTCATCGTCTTTCTTCCTTGTTATACGTATTTCAAGTTCCTCTTCTTGTCCTTCTTTTTCTTTTAAGTTTTGCAATTCTGTCTGTCCTTCAATTTCTTCTCCATCGTAAATAATTTTCACATCAAAATAATATTGCTTTTCTCCTTTGTTTTTTCCACCTCTTACAGTAAAAGTTACATCCGATTGTTTGACTTCAAGAATATCAACTTTCTGCACAACAACTTCATATTTCTTTTTTACAGCATCTTCATCCTTTTCATGTTTCTTTTTTGTTGATTCTTCATTATTTCCTCCAGAATAGCCGCGTAGCTGATTGAATTGATAAAGTATTTTGCCAAATTCTTTCAATTCAATTGGGTCTTCAAGTGCTTTAACTCTTAATTCTATAAGACCCATTGCATCTAATTGTTTAGTTTTCTTTGATACTGGTAAAAGTTCTAAATTCTGCAACTTTGTTGGTTCAGGTAGCCCATTTTTAAATTGAAATTGTTCAGGCAACATTCCTAATTCATTCAGAATAAATAGTAGTTTATTTCTGCGAAGTTTATAGCGTTTATTGCCTTTACGAGCAGTCCGTTTTTCTCTACGTGTAGCATTTTTAGTAATGCCTATGCCTTTTTCATAGTCTTGTTTGTCAGTACCCATCGGTATTATCCTACTACCCATACCTTCAATACTGCAAGGTTTTCCATTTTCATCTGTATTTACCAGTGCCCATCCAATACTATTGGTGCCCAAATCCAGTCCTAATATTTTCTTCATAATAAAATAATTTTTAAGTTTCTAAAAAGGCCTTAAAGTTAAAAACAATAATTTTATTTTCAAAAATTTTGTTTATTAAATATAATATTCTATTTTTGCTGTACAATTTTTTGTAAGCAAATCACAATAAGGATTATTCCGTTGTGAAAACATTTGGTAAGCCTCTCCGCCATACAGTGGGAGGCAATTTTTTTTTAACCAAGCTCATGAATAATAGCTGAAGAATAGGAATATTATTGGTTTTTCATTCCCTAATAATTTGTTTAAGCAATGAAATAAAAAAAGGAATGAAATAAAAAAGGAATGAAATAAAAAAAGACCCACACTCACGTGCAGGTCTTTTTTCGTTTTGCTCAGTAGTCGGGGTGACAAGATTCGAACTTGCGACCACACGCCCCCCAGACGCGTACTCTAAACCGGGCTGAGCTACACCCCGAAATTTGCGGGTACAAAGATAGTGCTTTTTTCTTTTACGGGAAATATTGAAGAGGCTTTTTTAAAGGAAAAAGTCTAAATATTAAACCAGCGGACTGAACAATCGTGCAACCGATTCTGTCATTTTTTGATGTTTGGGGCGGTTCGTCCAATTTTCCGGTATTATTTCGTAACAGTTTTGCAGGTCGTTGAACCACAGTTTTTTTAATTCTCTTGCCGTTTTTTTATCGTAAATAAATGCGTTCACTTCAAAATTGGAAGTGAAACTCCGCTCATCCATATTGGCAGAACCTACTATAGAAATAAAATCGTCGATAACAATGGCTTTACTGTGCAGAAAACCTTTGTTATAGCGATATACTTTTACGCCTGCTTCAAGTATTTCTTTCAGATAACTCGAAGTACAGTAATCGGACAGTCGCGAATCTGACTTTTCAGGAATCATAAGCCGGATATCCACTCCGCTAAGCGCTGCTATTTGTATGGCATTCAGAATGGTTTCGGTGGGCACAAAGTAAGGAGTGTGTATATACGCATATTTACGGGTGGATAAAATTGCGAGGCAAATTCCTTGCATAATCGATTCCCAATCGGTATCAGGTCCGCTGCTTACAATCTGCACAAGATTTTCAGCAAAAACATTCGGTTTAGGAAAATATTTATTGTCGGTAATCAGTTTCTGCTCCACAAAATACCAGTCGATTAGAAATATCTGTTGCAAACCATGTACAGCTGCTCCTTCGAAACGAACGAAAGTATCGCGCCATTTGCCAAGTGTATTTCCCCAAACATAGCGGTCGGCTACGTTCAGTCCGCCGGTAAATCCCGTTTTACCATCTACTATCAGTAATTTGCGGTGGTTGCGGAAATTAATTTTGCTTCGTCCCAATCTTAGTTTTAGCGGCAGGAATGGTCGGGCATAAACCCCTGCTTTTCGGAGCGAGTAAAGATATTGTTTGGAAAGTACCCAACTTCCAAGATAATCGTAAATCATCCGAACACGCACTCCTTCGCGGGCTTTCGAAATGAGTAGCTCACGCAGTTTATTTGAAATCAAATCGTCTTCGAAAATAAAAAATTCAATATGAATATGTTCTTTTGCCTTGCTTATGGCGTCGAACATAGCCTCGAAAGTGGCATCGCCCTGTGCCAGAATCTCAATTTTGTTGTCGCTGTAAGCCGCTCCCTCGCTGTTATTGTTGAGCAAACTTATAAGATTAGAATATTGTTTGAAGTTTGGTTTGGTAAGTAAATGTTCGATGTCGTATTTTGCTCCGGGTCTGTGCGTAATTCTACCGATACTTTTTTTTGAAATGATGCGCTGCTTTCGATAATTCTGACCAATTGTCAGATAAAAAAACAATCCTAATACCGGCAAAAAAATCAGTACAAGAATCCACGAAAATGATTTTACAGGATTGCGGTTTTCCAGCAAAAGTACAAGTATAGCACTTACAATGGAATATGCGTAAATGGCTATCAATAATATAATTAATACATCGGGCATAAACTTATGTAATTAAATTCTGATAGTTTTTATAGGAAATCCAGGTATGATTATCGTACATTTTCATTGAACAAGGAGTAGCTCCAATTTTTGGTGCGACAACTCCCTCATTGATTGTTATTTCCGAAACTTCTACATTCGCTTCGTCCCAAAGTCCTGCTTCGATAAAGCTTGTTAATAAACGTGCTCCACCCTCAATCAGCACCGAATGTATTCCTCGTTTGTAAATTCTGTTGATCAGTGCGTGAATATTTTCATTTTCGAAATCAAAATATTCGTACGTAAGACGTTGTTTGTTCGTTCCCGGACACATGGTAAAAATCACCGTTTCTACTTCGTTGTTGAG
>CAYNGF010000136.1:3123-8986 GCA_964396515.1 uncultured Paludibacter sp. | reverse complement strand
AGGAACGAAAATATGCTTTTTTTAGCCATTATTTTGTTTTTGAAAAGTTTTTTGTTTATTACAAAATTATAAAATAAAATCAGAAGTTGTTACGATTTTGGTTTATAATTGTCCGGCTTCAACCAGATTTATAACTCTTTCAACAATTTTGTCTTCGCCATCGGCTTTAAACTCCGACTTGAGGTTAGAACCAAAAAGCCTTGCAACTCCTTGCCAGAATACTGCCGTGAATGTGCCTTTATAGTTTTTTATCAAATCGTACGAGGTTTGTTCACATTCACGATCTACAAGTTTCATAAGCATACGACCCTGATTCACGGTCATTTTTTTCAAATCAGCTTCATGTTTCTTAAATAGTTCTTTTTCGTATTGCGATATAAATTTCTTTTTTTCCTTTTCATTTTTCATATCCAAAAGTTTCATATTAACTATACGAAGTTCACTGGAAAGAAGTTTGGCATAAGGCAGTGTTTTTTTAACGTCGCGCACAGTACGCCAGAAAAACTGTTCCTGTTTTTTGTTTTTGAAAGTATTGCGCGGGTAAACCCATAAATCGTGCAAAAAAGCAAGAAAAACAGTGTCGTTGCCATCAACTTGAACCATAAGGCGGGCACCACCGGGAGGGACAAATTCCGCTGATGCAGTTTTATCCTGAGCTTTGGCGTAAGTTGTCAGTATAAAAAATGATAAAAAAATAATTGTCAGGCGTTTCATAGTGCAAAAATACACATTTTAAATTTCACTTGTTTTTTATCTGCAATTTTTATACCGTAATTTCAGTTGTTTTATCAATCGTTGTTAATTATTTTCTGAAGTTTTTTATTAAAAAAATTTTTTTTATTTTTGAAATCACAGACTTAATCATCTGATATGTTAAAACACATCTTCCTGTTTGCTTCGATTTTTCATGTTTTATCTGCTTTTACACAGTCTATGGCAGTTATACCCACCGGAACTTCCATAGCCGGCACTTCTGTTTCGGATTCCCGTAAATTTACTGCCTTTCAAAATACTGCAAATATGAGTTATATTTCAGGTGGAGAAGCGGTTATTCTGTTCGAAAACAGATTTTTGTTAAAGGAATTGTCAACAAAAACGGTTCATCTTGCTTATACCTTACCCTTTGTAACTGCAGGTATTCAGTTTTCGTATATGGGTTACCCTCTTTATCACGAAATGCTTACAGGCATTGGTTTTGCCCGAAACTTTGAAAATAAATTTGCTCTTGGAGTTCAGTTCAATTATTTCAGCGCATATTTTACTGGAATCAATGCGTATCGATCAGCTTTTTTCCCACAAATTGGTCTTAATATAAACATTACTCAAAACACAAATTTAGGTTTTTCTACTTTCAATCCATTTCAGGCAAAGATTCAATCCATTGCTATTGAAAAACGTATTCCTTCGGTATTTAGTTTAGGAGCTCAACACTTTTTTTCCCACGATTTGTCCTGGCGTGTGCAGTTAGATAAAGAAATTAGCAGTGATTATCGCGTAGCAACAGGCTTTGAATATGAAATGTCAGCGTTCCTGAACGCTAAAATTGGCGCTTATTATAATAATTATCTGGTAATGTGTATTGGTGCAGGTTTTAAATTGTCCGGTTTTTATTTTGATGTGAATGCCGAAATGCATCCCATTGCCGGTATTAATTTGCTGAGCGCTATCAGATATAAATTCTGAAAAACCATGCACAAATTTCTCATTATTATATTGATATTTGAGCTGCTTTTAGTTTTAGAATTAAAGGCACAGGATGCAGGAGGTGTTACTGAGCAATTAATTGCGGATATTTTCGAGCAGTATGCTGCCGAAAACGATGAGGCTATCGATTACGAAACATTTTACGATGATATGATGGCGCTGAGTTTGAATCCCGTTCAAATAAATACTGCCCTGCGTGAAGATTTTGAGCGTATCCTTTTCTTATCAGACACACAGATTGAAAACCTGCTTTTTTATCTTTACCGATACGGACCTATGCAAACCATATATGAGTTGCAACTGGTTGATGGACTGGATATGACTGACATTCGACACATGTTGCCCTTTGTAGTTTTGGGAAGTACCGAAAAAGTACCTGAACAGATTTATTGGAACGAAGTTTTTCGTTATGGACGAAGTGAGTTGCTCGCACGTTTGGATTTAACCTTGGAAAAACGTAAAGGTTTTATTCCCGTTGAAACTGAAGAGAGTTCCGGTGAAACTGTTTTCAAAGCTCCGTATGTCGGCTCACAACTTTACAACTCACTACGTTACAGATTTAATTTTCGCAATAGGGTTCAATTTGGATTTACTTCCGAAAAAGATGCAGGAGAGCAATTTATACGAAAAGGTTATGATTTTTTGTCGGCTTATGCACAAATCGACAAAATTGGGAAAATACATCGCGCAGTTTTTGGAGATTTCAGGGCGAATTTCGGCATGGGATTGGTATTACATCCCGATTTTAATGTCGGAAAATCGTCCTATGTTACGAATGTTACACCCAGGAATAGTGGTTTAAAGAAATATAGTTCGACAGATGAATATAATTTTTTTCGCGGTGCAGGTGTAACTTTGAGATTCCGAAATACGGATATTACAGCCTTTTACTCTAATAAAAAAATTGACGGAGATACGATTGGAGAAGTTTTTTCTTCCATCAATAAAACCGGCTATCATCGTACTGAAAGCGAAATTCTAAAAAGAAAAACCGTAAATCAGCAGGTTGCCGGATTTAACACAACAGTTAATTTTAATCGATTTCAATTAAGTTTTAATGCTGTTCATACAGCATTAGATGTAGAATTGCAGCCAAAGAAATCGGTTTATAATTATTATTATTTCAGCGGAAAACAACAAACAGTTGCAGGCTTAAATTACCGTTTTAAACTGCAAAACTTTAACTTTTTTGGCGAAACTGCAGCGTCGGATAAACTTGCAGTGGCTACTATCAACGGAGTTACAGTTCAGCCCGTTTCTACAGTTTCGCTTATTGTACTTTATCGATATTTTTCGCCCGAATACGATACTTTTTTTGCCAATACTTTTTCTGAGTCAACGCGGATAAACAACGAAAATGGATTTTATTTAGGTGCTGAAGTAAGTCCGTTTCGTAAATGGAAAATAGCTGCTTATGCTGATAGTTATAAGTTTGCCTGGCCAAAATTTACTGCAAGCTCACCTTCCAACGGAATGGATTATTTACTGCAGGCTGATTACGCTCCGCAACATCGCCTGAATATGTACTGGCGATTGCGATACGAAGAAAAAATGACTAATTTCACTGTTAATTCGGTTTTACCGCAACTGAAAGAATTCAGAAAAGCTTCCTTGCGTTATCAATTGGTATATACTTTCGGCAATTTTTCGACAAAAAATCTTTTCGAGATTAATTATACACATACAGCAATGCAAGCTCCGGAATTTGGTGCTACAGCATTGCAGGATGTGAGTTACACTTTTTCAAGAGTGCCTTTAAAAATTGATTTCCGTTATCAGTTTTTCGATGCGAAAAATTACGATAACCGCTTTTATTTGTACGAAAAGGATGTATTGTACGCATTTTCCATTCCAATGTTTTGCGGAATCGGAACACGATATTATCTGAATGTTCGTTATGATATCAACCAAAAACTGTCTGTATGGTTCAAAGTTGCTCAAACAAAATATGCCGATGGTAGAGAAAGCGTTGGCAGTGGCAATGATTTAATCATGGGAAACAAAAAGACTGATTTCAGAATGTTGATGCGTTGGGAATTTTAAAATATCAGCCCCCAACAGGATTTTCAGGATAAGGCAATAATAGCTGATAAATATCAATATCGAGCCATCGGTTAAATTTATATCCGGTTTCCCGTATGGTGCCTGAATGTACAAACCCGAATTGCTTGTGCAGACCAATACTTACATCATTGCTTGAATCAATAATTCCGACTAAACAATGATATTTTTGCTCAGATGCATTTCGAATAATTTCATTCATCAATATTTTCCCCAATCCTTTTCCCCGATGATTTTTGTGTACGTAAAGCGATATTTCTACTGTATATTTATATGCCTGACGATAACGAAAATGACCGTACGTACCAAAACCTAATAATTCATCGGTCGATTCGTCTATAATTCCAATTACCGGAAAATTTCCTTTCTTTTTGATTTCAAACCATTGTTGCATGGTTGCATCGCTCCATTTATCGTAATCGTAAAGTGCAGTAGAATTAAGTACGGCATCGTTTAAGATTTCAAGAATTTGATCCGAATATTCGGTTCCGCAATATATTATTTTCATAAATTGATAACTTATATTTCTGCCCCCTAACCCCCTAAAAGGGGAATAAGGAGAGTATCATGAATTTTATGGTTATATTTATAATTCTGTCAGTGTGTTAAGTTTTTTATTCATAGATGTTTTTCCTGTTGAATGAAAAATATTTTCAGCAAAATTACGGAAAAAATTCAGGAATTATGATTAAATTTGAAAGCAGTTATTTGTCTTTTGTCTTTTTACTTTGTTTTTTGGTATTTATTTAATTTAAACACTTCAAAATCAAGAATATAATATTTTATTGCAAAGTCCACATTGCAATTTTGGCTTAAATTAACTATCTTTGCAGCTTTAAAATCGGGTAATCTTAAAAACACATATAAATGGACTTGTTAAACAAAATTATGGAACGTGCCAAGGCAAATCCAATGCGGATTGTTTTGCCCGAAGGCACAGAAATTCGCACATTAAAGGCTGCGGATATTATACTGAAAGAAAAAGCAGCAAAGTTGATACTGATTGGAGATGAAAAGAAAATTGCAGAACTTGCAGTTGAACATTCGTTAACATCACTGGGTGAAGCCACAATTGTAAATCCGGAAACATATCCCAAAATGGGAGAATACGCCCGTTTGCTTTTTGAAATCCGTAAAAGTAAAGGTATGACCGAAGACGAAGCCCGAAAACTTGCAAAAGATCCGCTTTATCTGGGCTGCCTTATGATTAAAGCCGGCGATGCCGATGGAGAATTGGCGGGTGCTCAAAACACTACTGGAAATGTACTTCGTCCTGCATTTCAGATAGTAAAAACACTGCCTGGCATCAGCATTGTTTCAGGAGCGTTGCTTATGTTTACTCCAACTCCCCAGTTTGGAGAAAATGGTTTACTTGTATTTGCCGATTGTGCCGTAAATCCAAATCCTAATGCTGCCGAGTTAGCTCAGATTGCTGTTTCAACAGCTCAAACCACACGTGCCATTTGCGGATTTGAACCCAAAGTAGCCATGTTGAGTTTTTCAACCAAAGGAAGTGCAAAACACGAACTTGTCGATAAAGTGATTGAAGCAACTCGCATCGCTCAGGAAATGGCGCCCGATTTACTTATTGATGGAGAATTACAGGCAGATGCTGCGCTTGTTCCTTCCATAGGACAAAGCAAAGCCCCCGGAAGTAAAATAGCAGGACAAGCTAATGTGCTTGTCTTCCCTGATTTACAGGCAGGAAACATTGGCTATAAAATTGTGGAACGATTCTCCGGAGCGCAGGCTGTTGGTCCAATTTTGCAGGGTATGGCAGCGCCTATCAACGATTTGTCGCGTGGGTGTTCGGTAGATGACATAGTAAAGATGATAACGATAACTGCCAATCAGGCAATGAAATAGGTAAATACAGAGATTAAATTTGAAAAAAATTCAATAAAGTAACGCTTTCTATAAAGAAGCCGGAGAAAAATTATGGCAGAACCTATTATAGAACCCATTGAGAGGTTCGGATTAAGTAAAAGACACCGTAAACGCACACTTTTTTCACAAATTGGCGTTGTGGGTTGTGGAAAAGAAGGCAGTGTAATTGCAACAACAGCTGCTTTAAATGGTATTGAAGTAGTATTTCTTG
>CAYNGF010000136.1:0-3023 GCA_964396515.1 uncultured Paludibacter sp. | reverse complement strand
GGCAGTGTAATTGCAACAACAGCTGCTTTAAATGGTATTGAAGTAGTATTTCTTGAACCAAACGAGGGAAATATTGAAAATGCGTTTCAGCGCATCGAACAGAAACTTGATAAAAAAATTCAGAATTGGGGTTTAACTCAAAACGAGAAAAAAGCTGTTTTGAGCCGCATTACCGGAACAACAAAATACGAAGACCTGAAATATTGTGATTTTGTAATTGAAGCTATCAGATACGATAACAACACCGGAGAAAGGCGTGTTAATGAACGTAAGGAAGTTTTTCTGAATCTCGAAAGAGTTTTATCACCTACAGCGATAATTGCATCAAACGTTTCAACTGTAGTAGTTACCGAGTTAGCGTCAGAATTGGTTTATCAGGATCGCTGTATCGGGCTGCATTTTCTTTCGAATATTCCCGGGTCGCAAATTATTGAAATTGTTCCCGGATTGAACACTTCTTCTCAAACTTTTGATAAAGTTTGTCAGTTTGTAAAACTTATCAATCATGAGTATGTCCCTGTAGTGGAATCTTCAGGATTAGTAAGTATTCGTCTGTTTTTAATTCAGCTTAATGAAGCTTGCAGTGTGTTGATGGAAGGAATTGCCACTGTAGAAGATATTGATAAAGTACTTACCGTGGGATTTGGACACCGTCAGGGTGTTTTTCGTACTGCCGACCAAATGGGAATCGAAAAAATTGTACGTTTACTCGAAAATCTGTACGACGAATACGGTAATATAAAATACAAACCTTCGCCCGTGTTGTTACGGCTTTTCAGAGCCAAAAATTTTGGTGTCAGCAAGGGAAAAGGTTTTTATACTTACGATGCAGCAGGCAATATTGTTAAACATAGCGGGGAGAAATAAATTATGAATATTTTGGTTTTAAATTGCGGAAGTTCATCCGTTAAGTATAAATTGTTCGATATGACCACTAAACAGGTCATTGGTTCGGGTGGAGTAGAAAAAATTGGGATGAAGGGTTCGTTTATGAAACACACCCGCAAAGATGGTCAAAAGATAATTTTAGAAGGTGAAATTCTGGAACATCAGGTAGCTGTTGAATATATTTTGGGTGTACTTACAAGCGAAAAACACGGTTCAATAAATAGCATAGACGAAATACATGCTGTAGGACACAGAGTAGTGCATGGAGGCGAAAAATTTAATTCCAGTGTGTTGATAACCGACGAAGTTATCAGAAAAATTCAGGAATGTATTGAGATAGCTCCATTGCATAATCCACCAAATCTTGCAGGTATCACAGCCATTTCTGAACTTTTACCGGAAGTGCCTCAGGTTGCGGTTTTCGATACTGCATTTCATCAAACTATGCCTGAGTATGCTTATATGTATGGCATTCCATATTCGCTGTACAAAAAATATGGCATTCGTCGTTACGGATTTCACGGTACAAGCCACCGGTATGTATCGCGCAGAGCTTGTGAATTTTTAGGACTCGATTATAAAAAAACAAAAATAATTACAGCACATATCGGAAACGGAGCTTCCATAGCTGCTATCGATAAAGGAAGATCAATTGATACTTCGATGGGGTTTACGCCCGTAGAAGGATTGATGATGGGAACACGTTCGGGCGATGTTGATTTGGGAGTAGTAACTTTCATTATGGAAAAGGAAATGATTGGTCCATCGGCTGCTTCAACACTTTTCAACAAACATAGTGGTGTTTTGGGTGTTTCAGGAATTTCTTCGGACATGCGTGATATTGAAAATGCAATTAGCGAAGGGAATGAAAGAGCTAAACTAGCTTTGCAGATGTATGAATATAAAATCAGGAAATATATTGGCTCGTTCATGGCGGCATTGAATGGAGTGGATGTGTTGGTATTTACCGGTGGCGTAGGAGAAAATCAGGTTGCTACACGTGAGAGAATTTGTGAAGGTCTGAGTTTTGCCGGTATTCATATTGATAAAAAAATAAATAACAGTTCGAGGGGAAAAGAGGAACTTCTAAGTACCGAAGATTCTGCCGTAAAAGTGGTGGTAGTCCCTACCGATGAGGAGTTTATGATTGCGTCTGATACTGTATCGATTATTAAGATTCTAAATAAATAGTCAATCTGAAATGTAATATTTCTCATGTATCTGCTCAAAAAACCTTGTTTTGAGCAGATATTTTTTTATGAATATGTTGTTAAATATGTTTTTACGAGGTAATCTATCGAAATAGTTTGACTAATTTTGCACTGCCATTTATAGTGAGCAATATCTATTAGTTTTTTATTGTGTATTAAATTTTTTTGATTGAAATGAAATTATTGGAAAAGCAGGTGGCAGAAAAACTGCTAAAAATAAAAGCCGTAAAGTTACAACCACGAAATCCTTTTACCTGGGCATCGGGATGGAAATCGCCTATATATTGCGATAACCGTAAAACACTTTCGTATCCTGAAATTCGTTCCTATATAAAAATACAGATTTCAAGACTTATTTTAGAGCTATATCCTGATGTTCAGGTTATTGCAGGTGTAGCTACGGGAGCAATCGCGCAGGGAGCATTGGTTGCCGATGAACTTGGGTTGCCTTTTATCTATATACGTCCTACACCAAAAGACCATGGATTGGAAAATCTTATAGAAGGCGACCTTAAGCCAAAGCAGAAAGTAGTGGTTATTGAAGACCTTATCTCTACCGGAGGAAGTAGTCTGAAGGCGGTAGAAGCTATCAGAAACGATGGCTCCGAAGTGCTGGGAATGATTGCTATTTTTTCGTACAGTTTTCCTGAAGCAGAACAGAAATTCAAAACCGCAAAAGTAAAACTTACAACACTATGTAATTATGAGGCTATTCTCAATGAAGCAGTAGCTACAAATTACATTAAAAAGGAAGATATGGCAACATTGAAAGAATGGCGCGAAAATCCTTCGGAATGGGGAAAAGAGTTGAAATAAAAAAAGGTTCTTCAATCCATAATTGAATTTAATTAAAATGTAAATGAATTAATGACAACCTACGAAAGCGATATCAAGACCATTTCTTCAGGTGAAGAAGTGGTTTTT
>CAYNGF010000135.1:0-9028 GCA_964396515.1 uncultured Paludibacter sp. | reverse complement strand
AGCTTTGACATATAAGTATTGATGGAAAAATTTGTCTCAGTATACAGTTTTGCTTTAGAAGATTTTGCTCGATATTCAGCAGTGTGCTGTGTATAATGTATAAACTTTTCTACCAAATCATTTAAATTGTTTGAATCATATATTGTAACTAACTCTCCATTATTACTTATTTCTTTCATTACATCCCAATCGTTAACAAAAACAGGTATATCACCAGCCATTGCTTCTACTACAGCAATGCCAAAAGTATCATACTCGGTATAATATATAAAGGCATCCGATTGTTTTAGTAAATTAGGTACATCATTTCTGCTTCCTAAAAAAGTTACATATGATTGTAGTTCATTTTTTCGACAATAGTCTATGCAACGGTCATAATATTCTGGAAACCTTTCGACTTTTGCACCTACAAAAATTAGATGAAAATCAGGATATTTTTTTTTTAAAAGATTGGCAAATTCACATAGCTTCAATTGATTCCTGACTTCAGTAAAATTACCAACACTAATTAGTATAATTTTGTTTTCCGGAAGATTTAGTTCGTTTTTTAGTTCGTAACGTATGATATCATCAGGTCTAAACTTTTCTAAAGATATTGAGTTGTACAAAACCAAATCACTATTATCCCTTACCAAATACTTTTTTGTATAATAGTTTTTTTGATAATTACTTACAAATATGTTTAGCTTCGCAAAGCGTAAGGAAACTAACAATGCAAATTTTGCAATTCCTCTTGTTTCAAAATCGTAACTATGTAATGTTTGTACTACAGGAATTCCGAGCCTGAATGAAGCAATTAGTGCGTATAAAGCATCGATTGGTTGATGTGCATGAATTATTTCCGGAGAAGATATTTTCAAATATTTTCTTAATTCTTTCAGGTACGAGAGTATTTGATGAGGTTTACATGGCAGATATTGCATCTTTGCACTGCTTTTATAAAATTCAGACTGAAATATACCCCCATGAATACGATGTAGGCAATGAAAATCAAATCCAAATTTATCTGCATTTTGGAATATATCCAATATTAAAGTTTCTGCTCCCCCGCGATGCAATGAACCTAGCAAGTATAAAATTTTCATATCTATTTAAAAATACTGCTTAAATTTGTCAGTAAATTATTCAATACCTTACGAATTAATATTTATCGAACATATATTTTCCCAAATTTTTTTGCGGCTTCTTTTAATTTATCTTTTTGAAGGTTGTTCATTTTTTTATTTTTTAATGTAAACTCTACGCCAAAAATTCGGTCATCGGACATTTCATTTTTATTTTTTTGCAAATAATCAGACAACGAACATACAATTTTTGCCGGATTACCCACAGCTACAGAATCTGATTCAATATTTTTATTAACAACACTTCCTGCTCCGATTATAACATTATTCCCAATTGTTACACCCGGCAGTATTACTGAATGGGCACCTATAAAAACATTATTTCCAATTGTTACGTTTGCAACCTTTGTAAAACCAAGAAAAATCTTAGTACTTGCATCGTGAGCAAGTATGTGAACTCCTGGCGCTAACGTTACATTATCGCCTATTTCAATATGCCAGCAGTGTGCTGCATCAATTGTAACATTTGTCATGCGCTGGAAATTATTTCCTACTTTTAACCCTCTTTTTATAAGTTTATCAAGTGGCTGTTGTCTTTTTATTATATTTATTATTCTGTTTAACAACTTTATTTTCATGATATTATTTTTTTTGTTATCCTTTTAATATTATCCCTGATTTTTAATACAAAAACAGGTAATGAATATTCATTTTTTAGTTTTGCGGGGAGATTTTTGAAATCTATTTTACTAATTTCTTTTTTATATTCTTTTGCATATTGGTTTAGCATTCTGTAACGGATAAGACTGTATGCTCTTAAAACATCGAGCAATTTTTTTAAGTCTTTATTGGTTTTTTCCTGTTCTGAAAGATATTCGATATTAAAAATGTAATGCCTTTCGGGCGGATATATGTAATTATTAACAACTGCTTTTGATGCATTTTCAATATCAAAATTATAATTTGACAATGGTTTATTTAACAATACAACATCCTTTTTAAGCGCAACACGTATCCAAAGATCAAAATCTTCACCTAAGCTGAGTTTTGTATTGAAACCTCTTTCTTCTTCAAAAACCGATTTTCGCATTATGGTAGCTCCTGTCCAAACGGGCATTTCCAGCGTGCGTGCATATACCTGTAAGTAATTTATTATGCCTTTCTGAAATTCAGGCTCTACACCGATACGCACCAAACGCTTTGAGTTGTTTTTAACCACATAATACGAACTTGACCATAGTCCGGCATCAGGAAAATCTTCAATTAAACTTTTCATCTCAGATAAGTATTCAGGTTCCCACCAATCATCAGCATCAAGAAAAGCTATGAATGGGTATTTTGCTATTTTTACTGCATTATTTCTTGTGCAGGAAACACCTTGATTCTTTTGATTGATTACGGTAATTTTTTTGCTTAAGTCAGCATTTAATGTTTTCAGATTTGATATATATTCCTGTAGAACTTGTAAGCTATTATCCGTAGAACCATCGTTCACTACAATAATTTCGTAGTTGTTAAAGGTTTGACTTTCAATTGATTTTAGAGCTTTAATTATATAAGGTGCTTTATTGAATAAAGGTATAACTACTGAATACATATTTTTCTATTTATATTAATATATATTAAAATGCCACTTTCTATTCGGATATTTGCAGCAAAGTATTCAGAACCAAAATATCAGGCCTCAGGTAAGCCTGGTAATACTGATAATTAGCAATCATCATTTTTCTCATTTCATCTCTATTTCTTTGCAAATAGAATATTTTGTTAATCAGCTCATCAGTAGTTTCAAAAGTAAGGTAATTTTTTGATTCGGCAAATTCACCCGGGACTTCAAAATTCAATGGCTCAGTTACAATGGCTCTTGCCGCAGCAATATATTCAGCAAATTTCCAACCTATAGACCCATGCAAACCTGTTGTTGCAACACAGATATTAGACGATTTCACATTTTTTAGGTATGACTGACGACTTGTTATATATCGTGGCAAAATCAAATCCGGACAATATTTACGGGAAAATGGAATATCCTGAACACCACCAAGAAACAAATCTCCAAATTCTTTTTTACATGCTGTAATACAATTAACTCGTGATATGTTTATTTGCTCTCTTTCATCGCTAATTTCTTTCGATTCTATTTTCTCATTCGCTCCTTTAGGATCCCACAAACGAACAAGGAAAATTATTCTATTTTCTTTATTTGGCACAGGCAAATGTTCGAACTCATGGGGAGGAACTGAATGGGTATTAAATTTAAAATAGCGATGAAAAAACGGATTGTCAATGAACGCTTTTAGCTCATTCAAAATTCGGTGTTTCAATATATGTTTTACATTTACAGGATAATTAAAGCCAAAAGGCAATACAGTAGTATGATTTGATATCCTTTGCTGAAAGGCTTTGTTAAAACTTCGTTTGAAATAGTAATCGCACTGTAAATATTCATGAAAATAGGACAGATTTTTCTCTTCAGTTTCACCTAACAACCAATCAGTACTGTCAAATAAATCATATACCACATCATATTTTCCGTTTATTCTGGCTTTTACTATGTTTATTTTGTTAAAAGGTTGATAATTTTTATTGTACTTTACTTCGATAATTTTTTTTCTTTTCAACAGTTCTAAACCTGTGTACAACTGATCCAAATGGTGACTATAGGGATAGAATGGTAATTCAATTTTATACATGCCAGTCTTTTTTTATTTCAGTAAATATGTTTTAAACATGTTTTTAAACATCGACAAAGATGCTTTGATTTTATAAATGACTTTAATTAAACCCACTGGAAGTGTATATTTTAATCTGACTGATACCGGTTGATGTTTCCAGTTTACTTTTTTTAGTTCGAGTATTGCCTCTTTACGTCTGTTTTCATCCAAATAATATTGCAGCAATGAATAAGTTCTGAATTTATCAAAAAGTACTTTTAATTCAGGCAACATTTTTTCTTCTTGAGAATAAAGATTTGTATTAAACAAAAAATCATGTGCTGCAGGATGTAACAAATTGTTCATAGCTCTTTCCTCATTTCCTACATCGTGATTGTAATTTGATAAATGTTTATTTAAAAATGCTATTTTAAAATTCAATGCCATTCGAATCCAGAAATCGAAATCTTCTCCCCATTTCAGATACTCCCTGAATCCGTTTACTTTCTTCAGAGATTCTTTTTTTATTACAGTTGAACCTATCCAAAGTGGCATATAATAAAAATTTTCTGAATAAACTTTGAAATAATTGATGTAACCTTTTTCGAAATTAATTGGTAATCCAATTTTCGATTTAATTTTTTGTTGGTTTTTTATTTTGAAATAACCTGTTCCCCAAACACTTGCCTCTTTGTATTCATTTATAAGGGAATACATTTCTTCTAAAAAATTATTTTCCCACCAGTCATCGGCATCTAAGAATGCCAAGTAGGGATATTTTGCATATTCGGCACCATTATTTCGGGTTATTGAGACTCCTTTGTTTGGCTGGTCAAATATCCTGATTTTTAAATAATCAGTTGAATTTGATTTTTTTAATCCGTTGCAAAATTTTTCAATAATATCATAACTATCATCAGTTGAACCATCATTAATCAGAATCAATTCAAAATCTTTATATGTTTGATTTATAACAGATTGTATTGTATTAAGCACATATTTAGCTTTATTATGTACAGGAATGATGACAGAAAACATAGGATAAAAAGAATATTATAATTTATAATTCTGGGTCCATACAAACCATTTTGAATACAGGAAAAAAAATATTTTACCAGATGAAAACATAACTTTAAACCCCTTTCTTCCTGTTTTTTTTAGTTTTTCTCCGTAATTACGGGCAATAGGAAAATTACCGTATAAATATGCATAATTCAGGTAACAATTCCATACATATTTTTGATATTCTTTCTCGTTATATACCAAATCATCCGGAAAAAGACCACAAACATATTTATAACACATTTCTTCAGCTTTCATTCTTTCTTTAAGCTTTTCAAATGTTTTAGGACGTGTAATGGAGTCATTGTCGATTAATAAAGTTGTAGTTGAGACCGGTAAACAATAAAATTCTGAATACTTCGCTACAATTATTAATGTCATCCAATCTTGCAGTGTAAACTGGTGTTTTATGTAATCATCGAGATTTACATATTTATCAATCAATTCTTTTCGGTAAATAACAGTAGCATTACAAAAGCGAAATTTGCCATGAAAAATTGCTTTATGCAAAGGTTCGTTATAAGTTAATTTACTAACTTTTTCTTCGATATATTTTCCTGATTTTTGATAATAATTTCTAAAATCGGTATGACAAACGCCACAATCAGGATTTTTTTCAAGATAGTCTACTTGTAACTGAAGTTTTTCATTATTATGCCAGTAATCATCGTCATCACAGTTGGCAATATACTTTCCTTTACATTGTTTCACGCACATAGCCCAATTTGCACCAAGCCCCACATTTTTTTCATGTAAAAGCAATCGTATTATTTTTGGATATTTTTGCTGATAATCTTTGAGTAACTCAACAACTTCAGTTGTACTACAATCGTCTCCTACAATTATTTCAAATGGAAAATTGCATTGCTGATTTATTATTGATTCAATTGTTCGACCTATGGTTTTACTACGATTAAATGATGGTACTATTACTGAAACTAATGGATGTATATCTAAAGAGGACTGCATAAAAAAGTAAATATTTGAAGTTTAACTTTCTTCACAAAACGCACCCTTTTTTATTTTTATTTACGGTATCTTATTACATTTAATTATATTTTGAAATATATACCATAACTTTCTTTCAATCTGAATAATTTTATAAAACAAATAAAAATGAAAAAGATGCTTTTTTTTAAAAGGGAAAAAACTAAACAAATCAGTTCTTAAGTTAAGCAATTATGGGATAATATTAATTGATATATTTGCAAAATTTACATTATAACCAATTATTATTAAATTTTAACTATTTCCAGTAAGAATAAATACCATTATCAAGTTCGTAATTTGGCCAGACAAATCGTTCACGTTTAGGCTGTAATTTAGCCCATTCCCACATTTGAATGAGACCTTCTTTTAGATCAGTTTTATGTTTAAAGCCCAATAAATCAACAGACTTTTGATAAGTTGGCACTGCATAGTGTACTTCATGACGAGCTTCAAGATAAATTTTTTGTCCACCGCCAGTAACATCAAGCAATATTTCGGCAGCTTCATTTATTGAGTATTCATGAATACCTCCAAGATTTATAATTTGTTTCGATGCCAGCGGATCTACTGCTGCATTCCACATCGGTTCCAAAGAATCATCGATATAACTAAAAGCTCTTTTCTGTGTACCATCGCCAAAAATTGTAATTGGATCGCCATTTAACAAATAATACATCCAAATTCCAAGCACATTGCGGTACTTATCCCAAATATTCTGATTAACACCATACATATTATGTGGCCGAATAATACAATAATCCAGGCCATGTTGCTCGCCGGCAATTTCAATATCTTGTTCGCAAGCTGCTTTAGCTACTCCGTAAGGGTCAATGGGATTGCGCACCATTTCTTCGTGAAATATTCCACCCTCTCCCCTACCGTAAACCGACATTGAAGATGTAAATATTAAACGTTTCACATGGTGCCTAATACATTCATTAACCAGATTGGCAGTTGCAACAAGATTATTTTGATAATTGAAAGTTCTTATAAAAGGGGATAGACCTTCGGCTGCATAAGCTGCAAAATGATATACCAAATCTGGTTTTTCAATTTCAAAAATATTCCTAAGCTCAGCTTTTCTGATATCTGACTGATAAAACTTTACAGAATGGGGAATATTCTCAAAATAACCACCGCTTAAATCGTCGATGCCAACAACTTGATAATCGGGAAAATTTTTCAAAATCCAATCGGCCATACGAGAGCCAAGTAAACCGGCAATTCCGGTGATTAATATCTTCATCCTTTGTAAATTAGAAATGGTTTAACTAAAGAAATTAAAGTCCAAAAAAATTATAATATAGCTTTTCGTTCAGTTTTAAATGGTTTAAATATTATTCTTAAAATTAATGTGGCATCATATAAGTTTAGTTTGCAAACAATTATAGATAATATTAAATTCTAACGCATTTCTGTGACATCTAAATTTATTAATTAATTCAACTTTCGCAAGTATTTAATTGCTTGAATTACTGATTATTTCTAAATGCTGCATATTGAATATCAGATGGTTATACAAAGGTATGTTTTCCAAATTTTCGATGTTTTACCTCACCCCCAACCCCTCTCCTTCCCGCGAGCGGGACAAGTATCCGAGAGGAACGGTTCAGCGCAAGTAGAAAATTCATCGCACGTAATTATATATTTCAAATTCATGTACTTACACTTACGAAAGTTAAATTAATTTATAATTATCGATACTTTAACAGATAAAGATATTATCAATATTAAATTGTTAGAAATATAAATTAAATTAATTGCTTCTGAAAGTAAATTATTGTTTTTTTAATAACGCTCAACAAATATACTATTTTTAGTTTGATATGAAAATAATACATTGAATAAAACATTGAATTATATTCGATTTTAAAATATTAATTACCTTTGCACTAACCGAAAAAAACTTACTTAATCAAAAATTTTTAAAAGGAATGATTTCCATAATAATTTGTTCACGGTTGCACATTCTGCCCAATTGGTTCACAAAAAATATAGCTGATACAATTGGGGTTGAATACGAATTAATACATGTTGATAATTCAGAAAAAAAATATACCATTTTCGAAGCTTATGCAGAAGGTTTATCCCGATCAAAATTTAATTGTCTGTGTTTTATGCACGATGACTTGCTTTTTCATACTCAAAACTGGGGAAAAATCCTGATTAAACATTTTAACCAAAACTCAAACTGGGGAATAATTGCATGTGCAGGATGTAAAATTTTACGAAAAACACATGCATTGTGGTCGATTCCCGAATACAATGCATTTAATATAATACAGACTGACATAAAACACGGAAGTGAGCAAAAAGTTTGGCAAACCATCTCTCAACCTGAAAAAGTAATTGCGGTAGATGGTATGTGGATTTGTGCCCGCCGCGAAGTTTTTGAAAAAGTTAAGTTCGACACTTTAAATTATACACCTGCATTTCACTTTTACGATTTAGATTTTTCTATGCAAGTATATCAAGCCGGTTTCGATGTTGTGATAGTTCCTGACATTTTGATCGAACATTTATCGTTGGGAAGTTTTGAGGCTGAATGGCTAACGAACAATAAAGTTTTCTTTAAAAAATGGAAGAAATATTTACCTGTTAATTTGGCCGGAGTTGACAATAAAACTATGCAAAAACTTGAATGGAAAGCTTTTATATCAATGTTGAGATATATAAAGGAATACAAGGCATATTATTTATTTTTTGATGTACTAATCAGAGCCTTTGAAGTACAAATAGAGTATATTTTTAAAAAAAATAAGTAGAAAATGTTTTGCAATATTCAAGGAATGTATGCAAAAATTTTATGTGAAGTTTTTTTGATACGATATTTTGAATTTGCCTTTTTAATTATTGATGCTATAACTTGAGGGTCATCCGGCAAATGATAAATGCAGATTGCAAGACGAGGCCCAAATTTTTTAAGGGTTTTTTCTGCTCCCATAAGCATAAAACGTTCAGCACCTTCAATATCAGCTTTAATAAAATCTATTTTTTTAAGGTTATTTCTTTCGACCCATGTATCAATTGTTACACATTCAATTTGTTCAGAGCCAAGTTGATTGTCGTGCATCACAATACTGCCTGAAGAATGACCATTGCC
Organism: uncultured Paludibacter sp.; assembly: GCA_964396515.1. Lineage (GTDB taxonomy): Bacteria > Bacteroidota > Bacteroidia > Bacteroidales > Paludibacteraceae > Paludibacter. Next base: position 155 of record CAYNGF010000135.1, on the reverse strand, counting down.
TGAATAATTTAAACTTAAAACATCATTAACGTTACTCAATCCAAAGGGCTCAATCTTAATTTTATCTTCGAATTTGTTTTTACTAATATTTTCTTCCAGAATCCGTAGAGCGTCTCTTTGAGGTTCGAATGCGTAAACTTTAGCAGCATTATTTA
>CAYNGF010000134.1:0-9047 GCA_964396515.1 uncultured Paludibacter sp. | reverse complement strand
TTCGTATCGTACAATTCTTTCAGATACGGATATGCAAATTCCTTAAATTCGTCTTCGCCGAGGAATCCTACGATATCGTCGAGCATCATAATTCCATCAATAGAATCAATGGCTGTATGTTGTAAAGCGTGCCAGCTTTTCAGAAAATCAGTAATTTTCCGCAGCAAAACATGAATAGCTTCCGGCTCCATCATCAAAGTAGTAAGAAACTCGGTAGTTCCCATTAGAAAAGATGCGATATTCAACGGTCCGCGCGAAACCGAAAAACGGATTTTATGACTTGCATTTTCGATAGCCGACCGCATTTGTAATAGTCTGTTGAGCATAAAAGGCAACAGCCCATCTGTTTCTGGCTCCGGAACTTTCAGATTATAAATATCTTCGGTATTATGGATTACCTTATCGGCAAAAGGAAACTCATTTTTAAAGAAAACACATTTTGAACCAAAAGCTGATGGCTCAGTACACATACCATATTCGCTCCAGAAACCGGGTAAAAAAATTACATCCGGAAAAGTTTCCGCAGCTTTCAGATTTGCTTTTAACCACAAGTCATCGTTGGTAAAATAATCGAGAATTGAAATTCCGTACCATTGCGGTAGCCACGGGCAATCAATAATAAACCCTGAAACCGGAACATTTGATTTTTCTCCTTTAGTAATGGATTTGAGTATTTCCCATTGAGTATCTGTCATGATTTTTAATTTTGGTAGTTCCTTGTACTTGTTATTTTGGCAGTATTGAAGAGTCCGTATTTTATAATTTTTTACTATTCACAAAAATACACATTTATTTAAAAATCAATATTTAATCTGCAAGATATTTTCGGGAAAATGCAAAAAAAAAATCTGACAGTTTTTTTACCTGCCAGATTTTCTTTATTTTTTACAAAAAAAATTAAATCGATTCCTCAACATTCCACACAAAAGCGCGTAAACCCATGAGTTTCGAAGTAGCATCGAGGGCTTTTAAATCTTCGAGTAGTGGTTTCACTTTATCATCTGGGACAACAGTAAGAATAGCTGAGTTCAGTGATGGCCAGGCATGTGTGCCATAGTGCGGTTCGCCGGTTTGGGAACCGCGACCCTGCACATTATCCCAGCGGGTAAACCCGCGTAAATGATTGTAGTTCAGTATGTGTAAAACTTGTTCGTAGTATGCCTGATCGAATGAAATAAATACTGATTTCATAATAAATATTATTTTTTCAAGGCAAGCTTTGATACCTGCCTTGAAGTATTGTTAATTAATAATTTGTTTTTGAAGTACCGCTCTTCTTATTTTTTTGCGGGTACGTTTTACTCCTACCGACCCAAAAATAGCATAAATTGTTGGAATTAACACAAGTGTTAATATCGTAGAAACGGTAAGTCCACCAATTACGGATACAGCCATCGATTTCCAGAATTCTGAACCTTGCGAAGTACTGATAGCAAGCGGAAGCATACCCAAAATGGTTGTGAGCGTAGTCATGAGCACCGGACGTAAACGAGAACGACCTCCCTTTACCACAGCCTGAATAATTCCCATACCACGTTCGCGGTTCAGATTGATATAATCCACCATAACGATACCGTTTTTCACCACAATACCTACAAGCATAATTATACCTACGAAAGACATCATATTCAAGGTATTACCGGTAAGAGCAAGCGCAAGTATAACTCCCGAAATACCGAATGGAACTGAAAACATGATGATAAACGGATAAGTGAGCGATTCAAACTGCGATGCCATCACGATGAATACAAGTAAAATAATCAATATAAGCAAAGTAAACAGGTCTGAAAATGATTCTTGCTGATCTTTGTATGTTCCACCTACTTCAAGATAAATATCCGAAGGTATTTCCATTTGATCAATTTCGGCATTTATGGCTTTAACTGCTTTATCAATTGTAGTTCCTGAAACGGTAGAAGCTACAGTTACCAATCGCTGGCGGTTTTTGCGCTCGATGGTTGGAGGTGTAAATCGTTCCACCACCTTTCCAAGGTCTTTGAGTCGAACAGCCTGCCCCTGATTGTTATAAATCAATATATTTTCAATATCCGAAATAGACTGACGATATTCGGGAGCATAAACAATTTTGATATTATACTCTTCGCCATCTTCGCGGAAAAGCGAAGCAGTAAGCCCGTTAATTCTGTTACGCAGATAGTTCGATGCCATACTTATATTCAGTCCGTTCAAAGCAAGTTTCTCGCGGTCGAATTCTACCTGATATTCAGGACTGTACTCGTCTCGACTAATTTTCACATCTACAAGACCCGGAATTTTCGAAAGACGTTCGCGCAATTCACGGGCAATATTATCTGTAGCTTCAAAATTAAATCCATAAATTTCAACATCAAGTGTCGATTGTCCACCCATACCTTGTCCGCCACCGGCTAAAACATTCGCTTTTAACACTTCAGGCATTCGGGCAAGATCCAGACGCATACTATCAGCAATGGCAAACATCGAACGTTCGCGCTGATCGAGTGGAAGCATTCGAATATTAAAGCTGATTACACTTGAAGAAGTATTCTGCAGCGAACCCCAAACATTCGAACTTGAAGCCTGACCCACCGAGAAATTAATCATATCCATTTCAGGATATTTCTCGCGCCAGAGTTTATATATTTTCTCGCCAAGATCCCGCGATATTTCCATACGGGTACCCACAGGGAGATTTACGGTAGCAGATATACGCCCGCTATCCTGTGCCGGTATAAAATCGGTACCGATAGATGAACTCGGAATAAGACTTACAAAAAAGAAAATTGTGGCATATAGCACCATTTTTTTACGGTTACGCACTGCCCAATTCAAAAAGCGAGCATAAAAATCGTCGAGCTTATCAAGAGCTCTCTCAATAGGAGCATAAAGAATATTGAACAATTTAGAATGTTTCGGATCTAAGCGTAACAATTGTGATGTTAACATTGGAGTTAACGAAAGCGCCGACACCGTTGAAACTATCATGATAATAGTTACAATCCAACCCAACTGTTTGAACATTACGCCCGCCATACCGGTAATCATTGTTAGCGGAAAGAATACTGCAAGCAATGTTAATGTAGAAGCGATAACGGAAATAGCAACCTCGTTTGTGGCATGTACTGCGGCACTCTTTGGTCTGCTTCCGCGTTCAATATGCGTAGTTACGTTTTCGAGTACAACAATGGCATCGTCCACGACCATACCAATGGCAACCGACAATGCACTCAGCGAAATGATATTCAAACTTCCGCCGGTAAATCCCAGATAAATAAATGCTGCAATAAGCGATATGGGAATTGTTACAATAATAATTACTGTAGCACGCCAACGGCCTAAAAATGCAAGTACTACAAGAATTACAAACAAGAATGCATATAATACCGTCTCAGTAAGTCCGTTTATTGTTTGTTTAATATTATCGGAGGTATTCTGAATTACTTCTATTTTGATATCCGGAGGTAAGTTTTGTTTTATCTCAGGTAAAGCAGCCATCACACCTTCGGCAATTTTCACCGAGTTTGAGCCTGTTTGTTTTTGTACCACAATGGTTGCACCCTGAACACCATTGGTAAACGTTTGTTGTACGCGTTCTTCCAGATCATCTTTCACTTCAGCCACGTCACCCAGGTAAATTGTTTTTCCTGCTGATGTTCCAACTACTATACGTTTTAATTCCGATGCATCTTTAAATTCACCGTTAACCCTGAGCGAATAACTGTCGCTGCCAATATCAATAACACCGGCAGGAGTATTCAGATTTTCCATGCGGATATTTTGTGCAATACCTTCGATCGTGAGATGGTAGGCTTCAAGTTTCAAAGGATCGATAAATACCTGAATTTCACGTTCAGGTGCACCCGAAATAGAAACAGAACCTACACCGTCGATACGTGCAAGACGATTTGCAACGTTCTCGTCAAGAATTTTATACAATGCAGGGAGACTCTGATTAGCTGTGGCTGAAAGAATCACAACCGGAATCATATCCGTACTGAATTTGAAAATTACCGGTTCGGTTACTCCATCGGGCAGATATGATTTTATCATGCCAATTTTATCGCGAACGTCGTTGGTAAGGGCTTCAATATCGTTTCCGTAATCAAATTCAAGCGTAATAATAGATACATTTTCGCGCGAGCGTGAAACAATATTTTTAAGATTCGCTACTGTATTGAGCGAATTTTCGAGTGGACGTGTAACGTTGGTTTCCACGTCGGACGGACTTGCTCCCTGATAAGTGGTCATCACCATAATGGTGTTGGTCTCAATTTTCGGAAGTAAGTCGATAGGTAATTTATTGAGAGAAAAAAGACCTAAAATTACTATCGCAACGAATACGAGCGATGTCATAACAGGCTTTTTTACAGCACTTTCGTATAGACTCATTTTATTATTTATAATTTAATTATTTACAATTTACAATAACTTACTTTATTTTACTGAGTTGTGTTAAGCCGGGTTTTAAAAGAAAAAGATAAAACCACAAGTAAGAGAAATGTAATTATTTACTTTATAAACTTTATAAACTTTTACTCATAACTTAACAGTAGTTTGCTTTAGCTTAATTTTTTAGCAAATCCACTTCCAAACCATCTCTAAGTTTGATAAAACCTGTGGTTACAACCTGTTCTCCGTTGTTAACCCCCGAAATTAGTTCATACTCTTTGTCGAGCCGCTGACCAAGTTGAACCTGCGTATAGAATACTTTTCCATCTTTATATACATAAACATAGCGTGCACCTGAGCCTGATTGTTTTACAATAGCACGGTCAGGAACAACCACTCGTCTTTCTGTTCCAAAGTTTACCTTAACACGGGCAAACATACCCGGACGAACTTTTGCACCCGGATTGTTAAGTTTAAGTTCGGTAGTGAAAGTTCGTGTACGTTCGTCAATTACAGGATAAATGAGAGAAACGCGTGCTGGAAAAGTTTCATTTTCGAACACATCAACTTTAACTTCCACAGGCATCCCTACTTTAACCTTACTGTAATACGATTCAGAGATATTCACTTTAAGTTTTACCGGATTAATCTGCATTACGGTGAGCAGTGGCATTTGACCTGTGTATAAATCGCCTGCGTCGTAGTTACGGGCAGTTACCACCCCACTGATCGGACTTAACAAATAAGTGTTTTCACTCAGGTTTTTGAGGTTGGTTTCGGCCAAATCGAGTTGCAGTTTTGCATTATCAAGCTCCTGTTGCGATGATCCACCCACGCTGTAAAGCTCAGATACACGTTTGTATATGCGTCGAAGATTTTCAATCTGAGTTTCGGTGTTTGACAGATTCAGCGCATCCATTTGTGCTAAACGTTGCCCTTTATTCACATACGAACCAACTTCCACAAAAATATTACGTATGCGTCCGGGAGTTGACGGAGCTATATTGTTTTTAATTTCAGGTTCAACTGTAGCAGTAAAAACCTGTACTTGCTCCACATCTCTTTCGTTAACAGTTGCTATGGTTACCTTTGGTTTTTCGGCCACAGCAGTTTTCGTTTTTGCAGCGTCTTTTTTGCCGCATGCAGTCAAAGCAATGGCAAGTGCTATTATCCACAATCCTTTTTGTTTATTCGTTTTCATTTCGGCTATGTTTATTTTTTTATTTTTCTGTTATTTATTTTTAAAATTCTTTCCCAAGCAATTTTTCAAGATCGGCTTTTGCTGAAAGGTAATCAAAAACTGACTGGTTATATGAAAGTCCGGCATTGATATATGCCAGGTCTGCATTGTTCAAATCGAGATACGTTCCCATACCCACTTCGTACATTTTTTGTGAAATTGTAAGTGCTTTATCTGCTTGACGCAAACCTTCCTTATTCGACTCGATTTTTTTCAGCGAGTTCTTAATATTATTCATGTAATTGATAGCCTGTAGCTGCAAACTCCGGTACAGATTTTCCTTTTGCAACTCCATTTCCTCTTTCTGTATTTTTAACTGACGGCTTTTATTGTATTTAGCACCGCCCTGAAACAGAGGAACTGAAAGTTGAACACCCAGTGTAGATGTAGGAAACCAACGTTGATCTTTCGTAAAAGTTATAGTATCGTCAGCATATGACATGTACTGATAATTAAGATTGGCAGCCAAAGTTGGAAGTAAAGAAGCTTTGTGGATTTTTTCGGATTGAGCAAGCTGTTTCTTCTGAATTTCGAACTGTTTCAGGTCAGAATTTTTCACTAATTGTGTTGTGTCCAGTTTTAGTACTTCGGCATACATCACCGCCTCGAAATCTGACAATTTTTCATCTGTCATTATTTCGGTGTACATATCAATACCCATCAGCATTTTAAGTTGTAGTTTGGCAAGGTTAACGGCATTTTCGGATGTTACCATATTGGTCAAAGCATTTCTTGCTTGTACATCTGCACGTATCCATTCATATTCCGAAACAGTGCCTTGCTTGAATTTATTGTAAATGATTTTCGCATTTTCAACACTGTTTTCGTAACTGCGTTTAATCACTTTGTATGAATCCTGCGCAAGTAAAATACCATAATAGGCTTTTGTAACCTGATTAACGAGATTGATTTTCGAAGCACGAGCCGACTCCAGTGACATTTCAAGTTCAATTTCACTTAATTTTATCGTAGCCCACAATTGAGGTGCGATAATTGGAAGTGAAGCTGAAATAGCACCTGTAAAAGTATTATCCTGACCTACTTCTATTCCTTCGGGACGAGGCGGCATTCCGGGAAACGAGAAAAACATTTTCTGTTTCTTAATAGCCCGTTGGTAAGCAGAGGAAAGAGATACATTAGGCAACAAACCACCCTGACGTTCATACTTTGAGTATTGTACGCGTTTTATTTCTTTATCAGCCACTTTAATGGTAGCATTTTCAGTCAAAGCAATTTCAATTGCCCGGTTAAGCGTTACCCTTAGCGTATCTTCCGCTTTCAGGGTAAAAAATGGCACAAGCAAAATGAATGCTATGATGCCTGCGTTGATTTTTTTTCTTTTCACAATCATTTTTCTTATAATCTAATTAATTATTGGCAAATTTCTACAATCTGAATTATATTATGAATTTAAAATCGATGAACATACTATATCGACCGACGAATCACCTGTTTTTTTCTTTCGATGACGATTGTTTATTCTTTTTCCTGTTCTTTAAAATAATGCTCTTTCATGTAAGCAAGCCCTTTTTCGTTGGCTATCACATGTATCATCAAATCAATAAAAAAATCGAGCAATCGTTTTTTGGAGTATTTTTTTGCAACCTGTTCCATCAATTCAAAGGAATTTTTCATTTGTACGGAGTGAAACAACGATACAAGTTCAACATCCATATCTTCGCGATAAAAACCTTCAGCAATTCCCTGTTTCAGATTAATTTCGAAACCGAGTCTTATGTTGTTAAGTTTTTCCGTGTTATGTTTTTCGAAGATCTTGGGATAAAATTTCTGAATATCCGACCACAATAAGTGCGGTGTACAATCCACATCCTTCTTAATTTCTTTGATGATAAAAATAAGCGTGTCTATAGCATTTTTACCCTTCATGCTCTTTTCGTAACGATCAAGTCGTTTTTGCTTATCGTACGTTATGATTGCATCCACCAAATCTTCTTTCTGCGAAAAATGCACATAAAAGGTTTTTTTGGATATACGCAGTTCAGCGCATACATCACTAATGGATACATTCCGAATCCCCGACTGTATAAACATTTTCGATGCAGTCTGTAAAATCAATTCCTTTTGTTCGTCCATAAAAAAATCCTGTTTCAAAAAAACTGTGCAAAATTACAGCATACTTAACAAAATTATATCATTTTTGTTTTAAAATAAAATGTTAAATAATACTAATATATTGATATATAGTTTATTATATTAATTAACCAGGAAACTTTTAAATTACTTTGGTTTCCTGGTTTCCTGAAAAAGCATTTTTTAGTGATTAAAAAATTTAATAATCACATCCCCAACAACTAATTTCACTATATTTGTTAACGTAAAATCAAAATCAGAAGAAAATGACAATAACGAATTATCTCAAAGAAAAAAAAGATCAGATTTTTGCCGATCTTTTTGCCCTCATCAGCATACCGAGTGTAAGTTCACAAAGTATTCATAAAGACGACATACAGACTTGCGCACTTAAATGGCAGGAATTGCTACAGAAAGCAGGAGTAAATAAAGTGGAAGTACTTTCCACACGTAGTAATCCTGTGGTATATGCGGAGAAAATAATTGACCCGGCACTGCCTGTAGTTTTAATTTACGGACATTACGATGTTATGCCGGCTGAACCCCTTGAACTTTGGCATTCGGAACCATTTAAACCGGAAATTCGCGATGGAAAAATTTTTGCACGTGGAGCGGATGACGATAAAGGTCAGTCGTTTATGCATTACATAGCTTTTAAGTATCTGATTGAAAGTGGGAAATTACCCTGCAACGTAAAATTCCTGCTTGAAGGCGAAGAAGAAATCGGTTCACCAAATCTTGAAGAATTTTGTCGCGCTAATAAAGAAATGCTTCGTTGCGATACGATACTTGTTTCGGATACAAGCATGTTAGCAGCTGACTTGCCCAGCATTACCACCGGATTGCGCGGACTGGCTTACTGGCAAATAGAAGTTACCGCCGCCGTACGCGATTTGCACTCGGGCATTTTTGGCGGTGCCGTAGCAAACCCTATTAATGAATTGTGTAAAATTCTGGCACAGCTTTCAGACGAAAACGGAAGAATTACTGTCCCCGGATTTTACGATAATGTAGAAGAAGTTTCGGAAGAGGAAAGAAAACTGATTGCACAAATTCCGTTCGACGAACAAGCTTATAAGGATGATTTAAAAATTGAAGAAACTTTCGGTGAAAAAGGCTACAGTACGATTGAACGAACAGGTATTCGTCCGGCAATGGATATTTGCGGAATTTGGGGAGGCTATCAGGGCGAAGGTTCGAAAACTGTTTTGCCATCGAAAGCTTTTGCAAAACTTTCAGCACGTCTTGTTCCACACCAAACCTACGATGAAATTTCAAAATTAGTAGCCGATCATATTCTTAAAATTGCACCTTCGCATGTAAAAGTTGAAGTGCATCATTTGCACGG
>CAYNGF010000133.1:4506-9081 GCA_964396515.1 uncultured Paludibacter sp. | reverse complement strand
GGAGGATAGACGATGAGAACTAATGTAAAATCATATTACGACTTACTTGACTTCGGTTTAGGCGGTGCGAGCTTTCAGCAATTTGTTGACAGGTTTTATCAGAAGTATAATGCACCTCAAACTGACGGCTTTCAGTGGGACGACGAAATTCAGTTGGATTTCACCTACGAACAATTAGAAGCCGATTTGGGTGTAGCTACACTCCCTGTTTATACCGATATTGACTCTCCTGGTCTCTATAAGAGCTTCGAATCTTTCAAGATCGGTTCTAACAAGATACCGCCTCAAAAACACGGATTTGCGTTGAACCAAAAGATTCTTCGTGAAAGAATGATTTTGGCGCAGAAATATGGAGAAGCTGCTTTAACAAGCGAAACGCAAGACGCATTACTTAGCTTACAGTTTGATTCTATCGACAAACTGATAGCAGGTAATTACAATGGACTTACCCATCAACGTATGCGTATCGTTTCTACTGGTCAGTTTACCATTGACGCCAACAACAACCCTCAAGGTATTAAGGGTGTTACGTTTGACTTTGGTATTCCTGCCGGCAATAAAGAAGCATTGACTGGCGAAAATCGTTGGTGGAAAACTGACGAACATATCTTGGCCAATGAAGGCGCTACTTCTGACCCTATCAAGTATCTGAAGGATAAATACAAATGGGCTAAGAAAAACGGCTATCCTATGGGTCATTTCGAAATGTCTCAAGACTTGTTCGATGACCTGTTGGGACACAGCAAGGTTCTTACCCGTATCGGACAGATGATGTTTCCGAATGCAGGTTCAGATGCTTTGAGCTATGCACAAAACTTGTCTGACGATGCAATTGCGGCAGCCATCACTCGATTGGTAGGATGTCCTATCATACCGAGAGATTCTAAGGCAATGGTTGACAAGTACGATCCTGCAACAAGGTCTCTCAAAAAAGACTGGGTTGAAAACTTCAACCTTCTCAATGTTGCATACGTACCTGACGGACAGCTTGGGACTATCAAGACTGCACAACACGTACTAACGGGTGATCCTACTGTACGTACCGCATTCTTCGATGGAGGCAGAACACTTATCACGCAACGTTTCGAATCTCAAACTAAGAGCGTTTACGTTGAGAGCGAAATCTATGCGCTTTGTGTTCCTCAAGTTGCAAGATATATGTGTGTTTACACTGTAACCGCATAAACATGGCAACTACTCAATATACTACCAGCACTATCCCCGTAGAAGCATATCTGCGGGGGTGTGTTGGTTACACTGTATCGGACGAAGCCTTGTTGTCGATCTTCATAAAGAGAGGCGTAGAGATGGGTACACCAGCTGCTTCTCTCACAACGAAAGTACTTGAGTTATGCAAAGCAGACCTATATGTATATTGTGCCTCCTTGCCAAGCACTTCTGCTACGGTAGAAGATGCGGATGCAGGATGGAAACATAGAGAAGGAGGCATACAAAAAGGAGTTTCGGACAACGGAAGATTGATGAAGATGGCTAATTACATTTACAGCAAGTATGGAGAGGCCACGACTAAATCAACTATTAAAATGAATCCTTTAGGCATGAAGTTTCATGTATAATCCGAGATTTCCTCATACGTGCAAGGTCTATAGAATGACCGATCCAACCCCGTTCAGTCAGGGTACGGAAGAAGTAGTGTATGAAGGAGAATGCAGGAAATACACGAACACTTCCGATCGTCGCTTTAATGAGGTCGTCATTTCAAAGTACGGATTATCGATACCGGGAACTCTACCCATTAAGGTAGGTGATCTTTTGACTGTAACTGATGTAACAGGGACATTTGATGGTTCTGTGGTAGAAGTCAGTGCGGGTAATTTGGGGACTACCGTATTTTTTAACGCAACCGGGCAATGAACAACGAAGCAGCATTGGATAAAGGTCTTGAAAAAGCAAGAAAGATAGCTTTCGAGCATATACAGAAGTGCCTTGAAGATGCCTGCGACGAACTTGTCAGACATGCGCAACAAAATTACAAATCACCGATAGGATCATTTACGGGTAATACCATAACCAGCTATTCGGTAGGCTTATATATTAACGGTTCGTTTGTATATTACTACCAAGACGACGGAATAAAGCCGCCTGTTAGAGGTAAGCTTACCAAGAAAGAAGGTAGGGTAGAGTTATCACCAGATTGGGAAGGTAGAACAAGAAGTTATTACGCAAAAGTGGATACCGACGGAGGATATGGTAAAGACTCTGCGCTTGACTTCTTGAACAGCTATAAATCAAGGACGAAAGGAGTTGAGATAGTCATGTGTTCGGGGACTGAATATTCATCTTACATTCAAGATGTGATGAAAGGTAATGTACTCGAAAAGACTAAATCCGAAGCTCCTTCGATTTTAATGTCTAACATGAAACCGATGAAATAATGGCCAAAGCATTTCCGAGAAGAGACATTCTGTTTTCGTTATATACCACGTTATCCACGATAAGCAGGGTATATATCCCGAACAGGCCGACGTCAAATCCAGACGCAGAAACGAGTTTCATGGTTATCGACATACCCGGAACGATGAGCGACAGAAATGCCTATCAAGAGGCATCTTTACGCATAGACCTGTTTAAGAAAGACTTTGCAGGCGGAGTTGAAGATGTTGAAGGGTTAGACAATCTTTACAAATCGGTCATAGCATTATTCCCGATAGTTACCGATAATTTTACGGCTATTTCTCCGAGACTTGTCTCTGGCGGTAGCGACGACAAAGGATTTCATTACTTAATGATTTACGCAGACATTTTAACAAAATAATTTACAATTATGGCAGAAATTACAATTACAAAAAAAGTCGCCGATTTACAGGCGGTTTTCGACAAAGTCAAGAGGGTATTTTACAATACCGAAGCCAATCTCGATCTTGCTACTCTTGCAACCATTGATTACGAACTACCCGTTATTGAGGACAGTTTCAATTTCGATATTGGTGCAGCAAGCATCTCTACCGTTAAGCTGACTACGGGTCAGAAATGGGCGAGCTATGTTACAGCAGGCGATCCTGATGTTTCTATGCAGGTTGCATCGGTAGATGAAGACATTGCTGGATTGTTCATGACATCTAAGGGTACGGCCGTTTCAAGTGGCACTAATACCTTAGGCGGATTAGCACTTTCAGGACAAGGATATTCAACCGAAACCAAAAAGGTAACTGGATCGCTTATCCTTGCATCGGAGGATGGTACAAGATTGGTAGCACTCCCCAACGTGGAGATGTTTGCTAATCCTGTTATTGCTTCTGGTACTCCTGCTTACTTTAATGTTCAGATATTCCCGAAACCTAATCAGGACGGAGCTGACATTATCCTTTTGGCTGGAGCATAAGATTTTGGGTTAATAACTAAGAGGGTGGTGGGAAATCCACCGCCCTTTTTTAGAATAAAGCTATGGCAACTGTAAAACAACCATCTAAAGAAGCGCAAGACGAATTAAACTCTATCATAGAGAATCTACCCGATTACGCCAAGATACGAAACAAGACGTATAAGATCAAGTGGCTTCATGCTGGGACGGTAAGAAAGATCAATCAGATCATCCTTAAAGAAGGCAACGATGCGGTAGCTAATTATCAGACTGCCGCATGTATCATTCTTAATGGTTTTTTGAAGATCAAGCTATTCTATCCGTTTTTGTGGAGATGGTTTTATTACGTAAAACAGTACTCCGAAGCAGATTTAACGGAGGTATTGGCTATCGGTAAAAAAAAAATACCGCTGCAATCGTACTTCGTGAATACCATATTGATGACCGATATGATGGATACGATGATGATGATGAACAAGAAAGAAGTGTCTTCTATCCGTCAAGGACAAGATACGGTGCAGCGTGGGATTACCTAAAAGATTACAGTTGGATGATGCAGCCGAAAACAATATTATTCTGTAAGATACCGATGTATCACTATTATTGGACGATGACAAACGCTCAACTTGAGTTAATCATAAGCGACAAACCTGTGTCATACATAAAACCAGAAAAGAAAAAGTTCGGCAAGCCGTCGGCTGACAGGATAAATAGGTCGATTGAAAATTACAAAAACCGTAATAAGAAATAGTCATGGCAAAACTCGGATCGCTATATTTCTCCATCCTGTACAAGGATGATCCAAAGCAGTTGGAGGCTATAAAAAAGAGAGCACTCAAACAACTTAAAAGCCTTGAGGTAAAGTTGAACATGAGTGGCACAACATCTACCTCCAAAAGAAGCAATGCAGGCACTGCGGCTACCAAAGAAGAAATAGGCTACATCGAACAGCTTATTCAACGTACTAAAGAGTTAGAACAACAATACAGAAAACTACCAAAGTCGGCTGATGCTACCGAGACTATCCAAGAATTTGCCAAAGTTAAGCAAGAACTTGACAATGTCGGCAAAAGCCTTGTTGATGCGTCCAAAAAACAAAACTTGGCCGAAGGTAGTATCCTTTCTTATCGAGCCGAATTATCCAAGTTAATATATGAATATGACAGATTAAGTGCTGCCGAAAGGGAGGCAGCCGCAGGTAAAGAACTGCTTAAAAACATCCAACAAACAACCATAAAATTAAATGAGGCCGA
>CAYNGF010000133.1:1955-4406 GCA_964396515.1 uncultured Paludibacter sp. | reverse complement strand
GTAAAGAACTGCTTAAAAACATCCAACAAACAACCATAAAATTAAATGAGGCCGAACAAGCCTCTATGCGTTATCAGCGTAATGTTGGTAATTATAAGTCTGGATTTAATGGACTTACTTTTCAGGTTCAGCAGTTAGGGAGAGAGCTCCCATCTCTTGCTTATGGGGCGAATATATTCTTTGCAGCCATATCCAATAACCTACCCATGTTTGCAGATGAGGTAAAAAGAGCCAATGAAGAGTATAAAATACTTAGGCAGCAGCATAAAGACAATATGAATATGAATGTAAAAGCCATACCTGTTTGGAGACAGCTTATTTCAAGTGTCTTCAGCTGGCAAATGGCAATCGTTGCTGCAGTAACCATAATGACGTTTTTTGGCGCTAAGATATTCGATGCTATAGGCAAGATGTTAAAATTTGGAGACGCGGCAAAGCTATCCAAGAAAGAACTAAAATCGCTAAACGAAGAATTTGCGAAAGCTGCTGGTAAAGATATTGCGCAATTGGATATATTGTTTGACAGATTAAAAAGAGCAACAGACGGTACTGCCGAGTGGAATGATGCAAGGGCTGATATTATCAATCAATACGGAGAATATCTAAGCGGTATGAATCTCGAACTGTCGGGTATAAAAAACCAAACAGAGGCTTATAAATTGCTGACACAATCAATTTACGAGAACGCAAAATCAAAAGCAATAAACAGCGCAATAGAGGCAGAAACAACTGAAAGAATAGAGAAACAAAAAACATACTACGACGATATTGCTAAATCTATTAAGAGTGTGTATGGAGACAGTGAGGCTGGACGCAGGGTATTTCAATCTATTGCGGCAGAACTCGAAACATCTGGAAGATTAAGTGATGAGTTAAGGTCAAAGCTTAAAAAGACATTCGACGACACAGTAACTGTTTTCAACGAAGTAACTGGTGATTACGTAAAAAACACGATCAATCCTGTACTGAAGAATGTAGATGAACTCATAAAAATACAGGATAAATCAGCTAAGAAGATCAAAGATATAGGAGATCAATACGCATATCTCGGTAAAACAAGCGAATCGAATCTAATTAAAAACAAAGCATATTGGGAGAATCAATTAAGTGCAGCACAGAATCAATTGGATTTAATGGACGATTCACTTATCGGCACTGAAGAGTGGAATAAAAAACTGAAAGAAATTGAGGATATTAAGGCAAAGATTGCGTTAAGAGATAAAGAAAGCACGAATGAAACCAATACTACAAACGACATACTGAAAGATAGAGTTGCTTTGTTGATGGAGGCTAACTCTATGTATGAAGAATGGGTTAAGATAGCAGGTAGCGATAGAGCCAAGAGTGTAGCAAAAGCAATATACCCAGAATTTAATCCAGATACATTAAGATCAGAATTAGAAAAAATACGCAAAACTGGTAGTAAAGAAGCACGTATTGAGGCAGCTAAGGCTTTAACAGGATTAGACAGACAGTCGGTAGAAACAACATTGACCGACGTAGAGAGACAGATTACCGAGACAATAGCCAAATGGGATTTGTTCTCTAAACTATACAAAGAATCTGGAGATTACAGTTTCGCCATAAACGCAGTGTTCGGAGGCAAGGTAGGTTTTAAGTCTGTATTAGAACAACTGCAGAAAGAAATAGAGGATGAGATAAAAGGCAATAAGGTCGGAATATCATTTACTGAACTCATAAAAGCAGATCCTGATACCGTAGCAAAGATGTTTGGAGGAAAAACATCGGCACTTGTTAAAGCATATCAAGAAGAATCAAAGAAACTGTCCGATGAAAGTTTGATGAGAGCCGCCGAGTTACTAAGTACCTATAAAAACTACGAACAACAACGAAAGGACATAATAGCTAAAGGAGAACAAGATGTTGCCGATTTGATTAAGAACGGAGCTTCACAAGCAGCGGTAGATGAAAGCAGAAAAAGAACTAAGGAGGCACTTGCTTCTTTGGATTTCGAGATATTTAAGGAGAGTGATACGTGGATAATGGCGTTTGAGGACATTGACCGATTATCTACTTCGGTTATTGAGAGTATCATATCCGATTTAGAAAAATTTAAAGCTTCTGCGGGTAAAAGTTTACCTATAAACGAGTTTAAAGAACTCATGAGTGTTCTCAAAAAGTTGCAAAATGAATATGAATCCCGCAATCCGTTTAAATCGTTAACAGAAGGTATATCAGAGTATATAGATGCTTTAAAAAAACTGAAAGATGCGAGAGCAAACCTATCTGTCATAGAGGCTGGCGGCAGAGTAGTAAACACCTACGGAGTAAAATCAACCACTACGACTGATAAAAGTGGAGCATTACCCATAGAAAAGACAGAAATACAAGGGATAAGTGTAGAATATAAATCTCTCGCGCAATCACAAACAGAAGCCGCTACTGCTGGTACAAACTTAGAGGCAGCCGAGAATAAGATTGCCGATGCGT
>CAYNGF010000133.1:0-1855 GCA_964396515.1 uncultured Paludibacter sp. | reverse complement strand
GACAAAAAAAAGTTGGCAGATTACAATGCCGCCATAAAAGAGGCTAAAGAAGAACTTAGATACTTTGCAGAAGAGGCAGCTTCTGACCTATTAAACATCGACTTTAAGAATTGGGCGTCTCAATTAGGTGATGCACTATTCGAGGCGTGGAAGAAGGGAGAGGACGGTGCAGAAGCGTTTAGAAAGACATCTGCCGACATATTGGCTGGCGTGATGAATGACATGCTTAAAATGCAAATATTACATCCGATGATGGAGAAAGCACGAATAGCTTTGTTCGGAAAAGATGGTGAAGGAGGTTATTTCGGGCGTGATTATGTTCTTGATGAGAGAGAAATGCAAGGACTTGCCAAAATCCTTATGGAGGGTGAAAAGAAGTCGGAGGCTTATTATAAAGCACTCGATTCTCTCAATAAGTACATGGAGGATAGTTACGGGGTTTCGCTTAAAGAAAAACCAGACAAAGAAGAAGGTGGTTTGGCTGCTGGGATAAAAGGGATAACCGAAGACACCGCATCACTGCTTGCTTCTTATGTAAACGGTATTAGGGCTGACATTGCGATGCAATTGGACTTTGTAAAAAGGCTCATAGATTCGGATATGCCAGAAATAACCGCATTGGGTAAAGCACAATTAATTCAACTACAAAACATAGCGAGAAACACTGAAAAGGCGTCTAAGATAGCAGAAGACATCATGGACTTCTTAAACTCTGTTTCGGCTGGCACTAAATCTTTAAAAGTGAAATAACATGGATTTAAAAGAACTCAACATAGAGCTAAGAACATCGGCAAGACGAGCAGGCCTTTGCGACAAGTGGTTTAACGAATGGGACTTAAACTCTGACCATCAGACGTTAATCGACAAATATAAAAAAGGCATAGACTTCGTCATGGAGAACAACTTCCCGTCAAACGAGTTTATCGTTAACAACATCGACAAAGAGTTGCTTGAAAAGAACAATATCTACGTAAACACAGAATTTTACGTGAATAACCCTCAAAGTGATTGCGTCGTTCTTAGCAGTAGCGGTAAATTCGTATTCAGCGGATTCTCCGTGAGAGACATTTATGTTAACGGAGCTTCGGATATTGAGATAGAGGCGAAAGATCACGCTAAGGTTTATGTTACCGTTTACGGTTGCGCTGATGTTCACCTTGTACAAAGAGGGTTGGCAAGCATAAGTGTGTATAAAAATAACGATTGTAATATTTCGTTTGAAGGCGATGTAAAAGTCCACGAAAAAGATTGAGAATATTTTGAATGTTCTGATTAAATTATTAAATTTGTAAGTAAATAATCGCTATGGCAGAGGCATACTCCATATTGTTTCAGAAAGAAAAAACAGGTGCTGTATTGAATGACTTGGTAAGAGACTTTAATATGGTTTGTTTGTCGTTTCCCCTACAACTTAACTTAGAGGCAAAGGACGTAGTTACAGACGATTGGCCAGAAGAAGACGGAGAAGATTGGTTCGAGCCGAGTGTTCTCCCATTAAAAGCTTATGATATAAACGTAGAAATAGGATATTCAGGCGATTATTGGAGCACAAAGATAGAATCGTTTCTAAACTACCTGACAGGACAAGACGGTAGCGGTGTAAAGATGAAGATGTACGACGTACATACGGGTATAGGCCGAAAAGGAGTAAGGTTCGTAAGCTATGAGCCTAATCTTTCTGGTTATGACGGCAAACTGATGACATTTACGATAAGATTTAGGGTTACAGACCCAAGAACAAAAGTAGTACCTCAATATACAAGCGGAGAGATAACAAGTTTAATCTGATGAGTTGGAAGGTTTACAATAAGAACAACGAAGAGCTTTGCGATATTCACAAATTAGAGTACAGCGG
>CAYNGF010000132.1:0-9096 GCA_964396515.1 uncultured Paludibacter sp. | reverse complement strand
CACGATCGTTTATGACCGAAGCATTAAACGATCATGAACAAATGTTACGTATGCGAGGCCGCCCCAAAATATTACTGGCACGTAATTTTGAAGAAGCAATGGAGATTTATGAAAAGTATAAACAAAATATACTTGGAGTAATAACCGATGTTAGTTTTAGTCAGCAAGGAAGAAAAAATCGTGAAGCAGGTATTAATTTATGTGAGCAGATACGTATTAAGGACAAATACACTCCATTGATAGTAGAATCTACAGATTATGAAAACAAAGATTGCGCTGAAAGACTTGGAGCAGCATTTATCTGCAAAATGTCGAAAACCTTCAATATAGAGCTTCGTGAACAGATTACAAATAATTTCGGTTTTGGCGATTTTCTGTTTAAAAACCCAGACACCGGAGAAATTGAAGCACAGGTACACAATTTAAAAGCTCTTCAGGAATCATTATATAAAATTAGTGATAAAACTTTGTTTTATCACGTTTCCCGGAATCATATTTCACGCTGGTTGTATTCAAGAGCCATGTTTCCATTGGCTGAATTTTTAAAAAATATTTATGTTGATTCCGAGGATACAGATATCGACATGCAAAAGGTGCGCGATGTAATTTTCGATGCCATTGTAAATTACCGAAAAATAAAGAATCAGGGAGTTGTTGCTGTATTTAAACGCGACAGATTCGACCGTTATTCCAATTTTGCGCGTATCGGCGAAGGTTCGATGGGCGGCAAGGGACGCGGACTGGCTTTTATGGATGCGATGATTAAACGAAACGATGTTTTTGAGGGATTTGAAAATACAAAAGTAGTAATTCCAAAAACTTTGGTATTGTGTACCGATATTTTCAGTGAGTTTATGGAAATGAACCACTTGTATCCGATAGCTCTCTCCGATAAAGATGATGAAGAAATATTAAAATATTTTTTAAAAGCACGATTACCGCAACATCTTATTGCGGATTTGTTAACCTTTACCGATGCAATCAATTCGCCTATAGCTGTCAGATCATCAAGTTTATTGGAAGATTCGCATTATCAACCCTTTGCCGGCATTTACTCTACTTATATGGTACCGTTTAATAAAGAAAGTAAAACACAAATGCTGGTGATGCTAACCGAATCAATTAAGGCTGTGTATGCTTCTGTTTTCTTCCGCGACAGTAAAGCGTACATGATGGCAACTAAAAATGTTATTGATGAAGAGAAAATGGCAATAGTTCTCCAGGAAATATGCGGAAATGCATACGGAACAAGATATTATCCATCATTCTCAGGTGTGGCACGTTCGCTTAATTATTATCCCATTGGTTCAGAAAAGCCTGAAGAAGGAATTGTTAATGTCGCAATGGGATTGGGGAAATATATCGTAGATGGGGGTGTTTCTCTACGATTTTCTCCCTATTATCCTGAAAATGTGTTGCAAACAAGTACACTCGATTTAGCACTTAAAGAAACCCAAAATTATTTTTATGCACTCGATTTAAATCAAAAATATATGGTTCCTAAAACTGACGACAGTTTTAATTTACTCAAAATAAGAGTAAACGATGCTGTTCAGGATGGAACCCTCAAATATCTGGCATCCACTTTCGACCATCAAAATCTTAGTATTAATGATGGAATTTATGAAGGGCGAAAAATTATAACATTTGCTAATATACTAAAACACAATGTAATACCATTGGCTGATTTAATGAAAAATACTCTCAACATAGCCCAAAATGAAATGGGTCGTCCGGTTGAAATAGAATTTGCATTTAATATAGATTATTCATCAAAAAAAGAAAATGTATTTTATCTTTTACAGATTCGTCCTATTGTCGAGAGTAGGGCAATGCTGAATGAAAATTTGGCTATAATACCTGAACAAGAAACAATTATTACATGCAAAAACGCTCTAGGACATGGTATTATAAACGATATTTATGATATTTTATATGTAAAACCGGAAGCTTTTAATGCATCAAAAAATCAGCTTATAATGTATGAGATTGAAAAGCTGAACCACCGAATGCTCGCAGAAAACCGTCCATTTATACTTGTAGGACCCGGACGTTGGGGATCGAGCGATCCATGGTTAGGAATACCTGTGAAGTGGCCACATATTAGTAATGCAAGAATAATAGTTGAATCAGGACTTTCACAGTATCGTATCGATCCAAGCCAAGGCACACATTTTTTTCAAAATCTGACTTCACTTGGCGTTTCATATTTTACAATTAATCCTTTTCAGAACGATGGATTTTACGATATTGATTTTTTGAATGCGCAACCTGCTGAATTTGAGAGTGATTACTTACGTTTAATACATTTTATCAAACCTCTGATTGTAAAAGTTGATGGAAGAAAAGGATTGGGAGTAATAATGAAACCATAGAATTAAAATGGATATTCATTTGATTGCATAAATATTGAATATTTGTTCAATTTTATTATATTTGCATATATTCTTCAAGATTAATCATGTAAATTCGTTACAATTAATATCTATTAATAAATTAAAAACAAATTTTTATGTTAAAAAATCATCCAAAAGGATTGATTCCTGCTGCACTTGCCAATATGGGTGAACGATTTGGTTTTTACACCATGATGGCTATTCTGACTCTTTTTTTAATGTCGAAGTTCAACATTTCAGGTACAGAAGCCGGTTCGCTGTATTCAATTTTTTATGGAGCCATTTATATTTTGGCTCTTGTAGGTGGTACAATTGCCGATAGGCTTCGCAATTACAAGGGTACAATTATTGCCGGACTCTTGGTAATGTCACTCGGGTATATTTTATTATCGATGCCGGCACTTATTACTACAAAATACATTGCTTTGGCTGCTTTACTTGTAATTGCATTTGGTAACGGTTTGTTTAAGGGCAATTTACAGGCACTTGTAGGTCAAATGTATGACAACGACGAATTTCGGAATAAAAGAGATTCAGGTTTTCAAATTTTTTATATGTTTATTAATATAGGTGCAATGTTTGCGCCATTTCTTGCCACATGGGTGCGCAATACTTTTGTAAAAATGCATGGTTATGCCTACAATGCTGACTTGCCAGGTTTATGTCATCAGTATTTGGATGGTAAAATGTCCGATGATGTAATTAACGGACGTTTCAAAGAACTTGCAACATTGGTTTCTAACGGTGTTTTGCCTTCCGATTTTTCTAACTTTGCAACTAACTATCTTGATGCATTTAATAAAGGATTCCATTACGCGTTTCTCACAGCTGTAGTTGCTATGGGAATTTCTTTGATCATATTTCTTTCAACTAAAAAATATTTACCTGTGCCAAAAGTTCACGAAAAACATCGTGCTTATATTTCAGCTGAAGAAATTCAAAAGAATGCAAAAGAGATACGTCAGCGTATTTATGCACTGCTTGCAGTTTTTGGTATTGTTATTTTCTTTTGGTTCTCGTTTCATCAAAACGGTTTAACTCTAACCATGTTTGCCAAAGATTATACTTTGTTAGGGGGCATTTTTAGTTCAGCCGAAATTTTCCAGTCCATTAATCCATTCCTTGTAGTATTTCTTACTCCCATTGTTATTGCTATCTTCAGCAGATTGGCAAAAAGAGGGAAAGAGCCTTCAACTCCTAAAAAAATAGCAATCGGTATGGGTATCGCAGCTTTGGCATTTGTAGTTATGGCTATTGGTTCAATTGGGCTTCCATTGCTTAAAGATGTTACAGCTCAGGGTGGTTTACCTGATGCAGCAAGAGTAACGCCTTGGTTGTTATTTGCAACGTATTTTATTTTAACAGTTGCTGAATTATTTATTTCACCGCTTGGACTATCGTTTGTATCAAAAGTAGCACCTCCACATATGCAGGGATTAATGCAGGGTGGTTGGTTAACAGCAACTGCTATAGGAAATTTTTCACTTTTCCTTGGTGCCATGATGTACGATAATATTTCAATTTCAATAACATGGACTGTATTTGTAACAGTTTGTCTTATTTCTATGTTTGTAATGCTTGGAATGGTAAGCTGGCTCGAGAAAGTAGCAAAATAGCTTAAAGTATTTTCATAAACAAAAAAAGGAGCTCAGTGAGCTCCTTTTTTTGTTTTTAATTCTTTTATCGACTGAATTATCTTTTCAACATTTATTTCTTCAAGTTCAGTATTTATTATTATATCCGCAAATTGTAAAAGATTTTGTTCATTTATCTGATTTTTCATCCTTAGTTTAATCTCATTTTCACTTGTTTTATCTCTTGCAATCACTCTTTTAATTCTTTCTTTCTCAGAAGCTGTAACCACGAGTATAACATCGACAAGTTTATTAAGGCCACTCTCGAACAAAACAGCCGATTCAAGAAAAATAAACGCATCATTCTGATGAGTAGAAATAAACAAATTGAAATGATTTATTACTGCGGGATGTACAATTTCGGTAAGTTTACTCAACATTTCTGGATTTTTAAAAACTATATCCCCAATTCTTTTTCTGTTGAGTATCCCTTGATTGTATGCCTTATTACCAAATATTTCAATTATTTTCTCACGCACTTTAACATCTTCATTTTGAATTCTTTTTGCTTCAGCATCCGAATCGAAAACGCTAAAACCTTTGTTTCTGAGTTTTGCCGCCAAAGTGGATTTTCCACTTCCTATTCCTCCTGTGATACCAATTATAAAAGGTCTTTTCATGAATAAGAAAACTTATAAATTAAAAACCAAAACTAAAGCCAAAGGTAATAGTAGTATTTTTTCCATGCAGATAAGCTGGCGAAAATATATTGAGATAACCTTGAGCATCACGCAAAACTTCAGATTCATCGTATTGTATTGGAGTTGAAGTTAAGTCATAACCCTGAATATTTGAATTCAAGAGATTAATAATTGCAAATGCATTGTTAAAAACCTCATACCGAATATTTAATTCATAACTTCTGTTACTCCATGAAATTTCTCCTAATGAAGGCTGACTAAGGAATATTTTTGTTTGATCCATTTTCAGCGAATTGCGACGAAGGTAAATATATTCGTTTCCATGTTTGGCATCGGTTAAAGAAAAATCAAAACTTAACCCTTTTAAAGGCTTATATTTTAGTGCAGCATAAATTTCCTGAGAATTATCGCCCAGAAAATGCCCGAGATTATAACCATTCGATGCCCAAGTTAATGCAGGAATAGAATGTTTATATGTAATTATTCCTGTACGGGTAAACTCCGCCACTGCTGATAAATTTTTCACAGGAAAATTTGAGAGTTGAGCTCCAAATTTAAAAGAGCCGGGATTTTTTTCGGCACTCGATGGTTTAAATCTGGAATAATCAATCTCGTCGAAAAAAATTGATGAATATAAATGCAAATGTTTGATATTACGGGAACTTATATTAAAAAATACCTGCGAATTCTGATTTTCAATTTTCAAACCTTTGGTTAGTGTATGATCTATTGATTTATAAAATGCTACTGGTAAAAAATATGCAGGCTGAACATTGTTTTCTGCATAAATAATTGAATTCCCAAACGAAATATTAAATTTTGGTATCGGTGTAAAAGAAAACAAATTAGCAGCAATAAACTTATTTTTTTGTCGATACATTTTTGCTCCGGTATTTTCAACATAATAATTTGTACTATCCAATACGTTTGAAACTAACCAGCCATGAAAATAATTAAGTTCAAACCATTTTACAGGTTTGACCTTTAACGTAATCATAGGAAATGAAGGTACACGTCCTGAAAGGATGTTTGAACCATGATAATTATCTCCCCACACTATATTATCTTTAATAAGACCAACCGAGAGCCATTTATTAGCATATTTAATTCCTCCACGTGAATCACTGAAATCTCCTCCTTTTGAAGATTCTTTATATTCGTACCCGGGAAAATTGTTAAGATATGAAGGACGTGATAATAATGCACCCTCTATTGAAACATCGCGTAAACTTCCGTAGATACTTAAATTTTTTCCAATTAACGTTTCAAAAGAAGCACCATACCAACGTTTTACAATATTTCCATTCTTATTCGTTGTAATATGCATACCAAGAATCGGAAGAATTCGTGCTCTGAAAATCGAATCGGAATAATGAAATGCAGGTTGAATAAGAGAAATATCGGCGTTATTATTTCGATATAATTTAATTTTTGAATCGGGTAAATCACCCATCTCAGAAGAATAATCGTTGAGATAATACCTAATTTCTGAAATCTGGCGTTTCGATAAGTTTTTTGAATTACTGGTTGCTTCCAATAGTTTTTCTGCTATGAGGTTTCTGCTATAAGGTTTTACAGCCGAATTTATTTCTATAATCCCTTCATTAGCTAATTCATCAATCAATTCATACACGCCACTACTTGTAATATGCTGGGGAATATCCTGTGAATATAATTTTACAGACAGTAAAAGAAATACAGAAAAAACAAATATTTTATATTTAATGTATGAATTCATGCGCTTCGTGCTTTTTTGATGAAAATATTCCGTAGAATCAGAAAGAAATATTTAAGATCCGTTTTAAAAACTCCGTTATTCTCGCACTCATTAAGATATTTTAGTTCAGAAGCTTGTATTTCTTCAAGTGTTTTAGGCATATCAGCATAAAAAGGTGGCATCAATCCGGGTTTAAATTTTATACGTTTGTCCTGCAATTCCTTGCTATACAAGTTGAAATAATGCTGGCTGAGGGGTCGAACTCCCACAAGTTTCATTTCACCACGCAGCCAGTTATAAATCATTGGAAGTTCGTCAATCCAGTATTTACGCATAAATCTACCCAAAGTATTAATTCTGATATCTCGGTTAAATTTTCCACCTTCTTTTAAATTATTTTTTTCGTAGATGTAAGATTGCAAATACTCAGAATATGGATACATAGTACGCATTTTATATACATCAAACATTTTTCCATCTTTACCCATCCGCCTTAATTTTATAAATGGTCCATAAACTCTTTTTATTACCGGTTCCGGTAGTTTCATTCTTTTGGCAAAAACAAAACATAATCCATTTACTTTTGATTCTTTAATCACCTCAAAACCTGCACAATACAATCTGCCCATAACTTCAGTTTTTGATAATACTCTATTTTTCCCTTTTGTAATATCAAAATACAATCGTCGAAAAAGTTGAATTTTAGGAATAAATCGTTTAAACAAATAATCAAAACAATAAATAATATCCCCAAAAATAGCGGGGTATTTCTCATAAACTAGTTTCTTGTGTGTACTTTTTGATTCGAAACAACAAATGAGAATACCAAAATCAGGTAATTTATCATTAATGAAAGAAAAAAAGGTATTGATACCTCTTACATCGTTTAATTTCTGAAGTTGAATAAATACATCATATTGATAATCAGGAATTGATTTTAATTCAAAAAAATTAGTAGAAAAAAGAACTTTAATATTTCCACTATGTAAATTAACGTTATTGTTTATAAAATTGAGAATTTTGTCTCCGGCATAGGTTCTGATTGCAATACACAAGTCTTTAAAACTTTTTTCATCAATTTGGGGAAGGAGTTTAACAACTGCATTTTCGCGCATTTTATCTCTTACGGGTTGCTTATCATACTCAGTTGCATATAACCATGCGTAAACCAGTGAGTACATAATGTTACTCGTGAAAAATACACCTAAAGTATATGTCGATAGTACATTAAATGAATATCTCGAAGGAAAAACCAAACTCGAAAGCAACCATGAAAGCCCGTAAACAAAAAGTGTTACGTATAAAATTTGAAACAATGCATCGAAGTAGTTTTTTGAACTTAAATTCTGATACCTTCCAAACAGATATGAAAAAATAATCCAAACAAGTGTATAAAACACGATACCTTCAGCATATTTATCGTAAGGAGTTGGAGTCGTAAGTGGAAACCACTCAAACATAATAAACACACTTAAAAGCAGTATGAGTATATCAAGAATAATGTACTTAAGAAGAGGTTTGTAGAATATTTTCATAATTACTTTTTTCTTATATTAAGAAGAATATTTTTAAATAAATTCTTGAAATTTTGGCTGACATATTCAAAAAACCAGGCAAAAAGATTATCAGTCCATCGTTGTGGATGCGTGGTAATTATAACCGGAAATGAGTTTTTTGAAGTATTAAACCATTCAATAAGATCGTAAGTGGTATGAACTGAAATATCTTTATTGTTGGAAGTAATCATTGATTTATCACGAATATTATATTTTTCTCCAGACCACATTCTGGCTGTTTCTGTAAAATAAATATAATCGTTTTTATTAATAAAATCGAAGTATGGTTCACCAATAATTCCAAAATCTTTGTAGTTATATTTTTTCCATATATCTCTGTTATCATACCTCGAGGTTGGACTTCCATGCATACTAATAGTAGTTACAGGATAAAATTTTCTAAAATAGGTAAGCATTTTTTTAAAATGTTCAATAGCTTTTTCATAATTACCTTTAAAGTGAGACAAGTCTTCGTAATGATAACCAATTTCGTGTCCCAACGCAGCTATTGATCTGATAACATAAGGATTATTACTTTGTTTTACATAGCGGAAATAATAAGTAGCTTTAATACCCAGATTTGCTTCAATTTTTGCTGTTACAAGTGAATTATGTGCCAATAAATCGACATCATGCCTGATTATCACTAATTTTTCTTTTGGTTTAGTTTTTAACCATTGTTCAAAAGTATAAAAATCGTATCCATTGCTTTTAAGTGAGATAAGTAAATTTCTATAGGTTTCAAGTGTAAAATCTTTATTTTTGAGTTTGAAATTATATTTATTTTTATGAATAATTCTATTTGCAAAATAATTATTGATAAAATCTGTAAGGTATTGAGCAAAATCAATTTTTTCAGAAAGCATTTTTTCACGTCTTTTCGCAAAAACATTTTTTCTGTCAGGTATTTTTAATAATTTCTGCAATTCAGCTAATAATTGTTGAGGTTCGCTGCCGGGTATTCCGTATCCCAACTCATATTTTAATTCCAGTTCATTTAAGTAGCCAATTTTACCCACAAAATCGTTGAACCTTATAAATGGAACCCCAAGCACACCGGCTTCTGCAGCCATTGTTTGACTGTCGCCAATAAAAATTTGTGCAAAAGCCATCACATGGTGAATATCCAACGGATTAATGTTGATTCGATAA
>CAYNGF010000131.1:0-9109 GCA_964396515.1 uncultured Paludibacter sp. | reverse complement strand
TTTTGTTAGAAAGATTTTCAAATCAATATTTTTCGAATAAAATAAAGGAGTTACAAATATCTACAGAATATGTATCAGAATCGTTCCTCGCTTTTAAGCTCCATACCTCCCGTAGTTAAAAACCTGATAGCCATAAATATCATTATGTGGCTTGCCACTATTGCTTTGCCGGGTTTGCTTCGTAAATGGGATATTGTAGTTGACCTGACCGATGTGCTTGGCATGCATTATTGGGCTTCCGGGAAATTCAATATCGCGCAGCTTTTTACCTATATGTTTATGCATGGAGGTTTCAATCACATATTTTTCAATATGTTTGCGTTGTTTATGTTTGGCAGTGTGCTCGAGTATGCCTGGGGTTCAAAGCGTTTCTTATATTATTATTTGATTACCGGTGTTGGGGCTGGTATTGTACAGCAGTTTTTTTGGACTTATGAGTATCAACCTCTTGTTAGCGCTATGAATGAGGCAATTGCGAATAATTCAGGAGAAGTATTGCTGCCATTTACAGATATATTATCGAGGTATTTCCGTTTTGGTAATCTTGCACTTTTCGATGCATCATCGGTTATTGAACTGAAAGATGCATTTCTGAATCTACCGGTTACTGTGGGTGCATCAGGCTCTGTTTTTGGATTATTGCTGGCATTTGGCTGGCTATTTCCACAGGAAAAAATATTTTTGATGTTTATACCCATTCCAATTCCCGCACGCATATTCGTAATTATTTACGGTGTGGCAGAATTGTTTTTGGGCGTTGCGCGTTTTTCGGGCGACAGTATCGCTCATTTTGCACATTTGGGTGGTATGCTCTTTGGTATTATCATGATTTTACTATGGAAAAAAGGTAAGTTACGATAATTTTTATTTTGTAATTAATTTACTGAATATCATGGATTTAATTCAAAACTTACAACAATCGTTCCGAAGCGGAAATACAGTTATCAGGCTTATTTATATTAATGCTGCGGTTTTTTTAATCTACAATGCAGCAATCATTTTTCTGACGCTTTTCAAGGTTTCAATAGATTTATCGCCATATTTGGCCGTACCGGCTTCGTTTCACAATCTGCTCAGATATCCCTGGACTATTGTTACCTACATGTTTATGCATAAAAACTTTATGCATATACTTTTCAATATGATAGCTTTATACTGGTTTGGAAAGATTTTTACCATGTATTTTACCGAAAAGCAGCTTACAGGATTATATGTTTCAGGCGGTATTGCAGCAGCGTTGCTTTATATAATATCGTTTAATATTTTTCCTTATTTTGAAGATGTAATTTACCTTAGCAGTATGATAGGTGCTTCGGGTTCTGTTATGGCAATAATGGTTGCATCGGCAGTGAAATCGCCCGATATGGAATTACGGCTTTTGCTCTTTGGCAATGTGAAACTCAAGTATATAGCCATAGTGTTTATGCTTATCAGCTTTTTTGGAATCACTTCTATGAATGCCGGTGGCGAAATTGCACATCTCGGCGGTGCTTTGTTCGGTTATTTTTTTGTTGTATCTTTGCGTCAAGGTAGGGATATCACCCGATTTGTTAACAAAGTTATTGATTTTCTGGTCGATGTTTTTACCGGAAAAAAGATTTGGCGTAAAAAACTGAAAACTACACGTCCCGGTCGTAAAATGAGTGATGGTGATTATAATGCTGCAAAAGCTCAGAATATGGCTGAGATAGACAAAATCCTGGATAAAATTAAAAAATCGGGTTACGAAAGCCTGACTGCCGAAGAAAAAAAACGCTTGTTCGATCAGGGGAAAAGATAATCAGGTACACAGAATTAAAAGAACTTTATGAAATTTGGACTAAAACTGATGAAGTTTATCATGCTTACGGCAAACCTGATTGTTGCCGGCATGTTAATTCTGTCTCTTGCTGGTTCAGTTGTAAGTCCGGTAAAATCAGTTTTAATTGCATATACTACACTTATTTTTCCGTTTATCATTTTATTAAATGTCGGATTTGTAATTTTTTGGGCAATAACCCGTAAATGGTATTTTCTGATATCACTTTTTCTTCTACTGATTGCAATTCCGCAAATTCGAAATTCTTTTCCGCTCAATTTTGGTAGAATCGATAATGAACATAAAGGTAAAGAATTTACAATTCTGAGTTATAACACTCGCTTAATGGATGCCGTAAAGAAACATACCCATGATGACCCAAATAATATAGTTAAATACATACAAGAAAATGAAGCCGATATTGTATGTCTGCAAGAATTTGGTGTCGGGCACAAACCTCATCAACTTTTACATGAAGATGTGTTGGAAATAATGAGAAATTATCCTTATAATTATATTGTTTACAAAAAAATACAGGGTTGGTGTAAGTATGGAAATGCATTTTTCTCAAAATACCCGATTATTAATGCTGATACTGTGGATTATTTCTCAAAATACAATATCTCGATTTATGCAGATTTACTCATTGGTAGTGACACCGTGCGAATTATAAACAATCATCTCGAATCGAACGGACTTACCGAAAACGATAAGGCAAAACCAATGAAGTTAACAGATAACTTTACCACCGATGAACTCACTGAAACTACACTTCATCTTGCCCGAAAGTTAAATGTAGCATACAAGGTTCGTGCAAAACAAGCCGAAGTTATAGCCAAATATCGCGATGCTTCACCCTATAAAACCATTATTTTGGGTGATTTAAATGATGTCCCTGTTTCGTACGTATACTCAAAAATTAGAGGTAAACGTCTGAATGATGCTTTTGTAGATACCGGAAGAGGTTTTGGTTGGACATTTAACGAATCCATTTACCGTTTTCGTATTGATTATGTACTCTACGATTCAAGCTTTAGTATCGTCGATTTTAAAGTCGATAAAATTCGGGCTTCCGATCATTATCCTATGCATTGTAAACTTGCTATAAATAATTAATTAGTTAAATATATTTTAAAATAGTTATTATGAATATTCCTGCAAATCTTAAGTACACAAAAGAACACGAGTGGCTACGCATTGAAGGTGATGTAGCTTATGTTGGCATTACCGATTATGCTCAAAGCGAATTGGGTGAAATTATCTATGTTGAAGTTGAAACAGTCGGTGAAAAACTGGCACAAAACGAAGTTTTTGGAACTGTAGAAGCCGTAAAAACTGTTTCGGAACTTTTTATGCCCGTTGATGGCGAAATTCTTGAATTTAATGGAGCTCTGGTCGATGCCCCTGAACTTGTAAACAACGATCCTTACAACCAAGGATGGATGATAAAAATTGCAGTTTCAGATATATCACAAACTGAAAATCTGCTTTCGGCCGACGAATATGCGGCTCTTATAGGATAAGTTGAAAAAACATCATTTAATCAAAGAATTGTTTTTTTTAATTCAATAATTATCAACCCAAACCTGGTGTTCAACACAGGTATTTTAATCAATTAAAACGAATGAAACCAAGAGTAAGTATTATTATGGGCAGCACTTCCGATTTGTCTGTCATGGAAAAAGCTGCCGAGTTATTTGACAGTTTTGAAATTCCGTTCGAAATCAATGCACTATCGGCACACCGTACACCTTCTGAAGTTGAAAAGTTTGCAAAAAATGCTCGTGATAATGGAATCGAAGTGATAATTGCCGCTGCCGGTATGGCTGCTCACTTGCCCGGTGTAATTGCATCGATGACAACACTCCCTGTAATTGGTGTACCCATCAATGCTTCACTCGATGGTTTGGATGCACTTCTTGCAATTGTACAAATGCCTCCCGGAATTCCCGTTGCAACGGTTGGTATCAATGGATCCCTTAATGCAGCTATTCTGGCTGTACAAATTATGGCGACCAAGGACGTTGCATTACAGCAGAAACTTGCAAAATATAAAGAAGATTTGAAAACAAAAATTGTTGAAGCAAATCACAAATTATCCAAAGTAAATTACAGATTTAAGACCAATTAAGACTACAATTCCAAAAGGAAGTTTTCGAAAAATCAATCAAACAAATAATATAAAATATTATGCAAACAATTGACAATTTTAATTTTGCAGGCAAAAAAGCCATTGTACGTGTTGACTTTAATGTGCCGCTTAACAAAGAAACGGGTGCAGTTAGCGATGATACCCGCATTAGGGGAGCATTACCCACCATCAAAAAAATTCTCTCCGACGGTGGAGCTGTAATTCTTATGTCGCACATGGGTCGCCCAAAACAAAATCCGGACCCAAAATATTCACTGAAACAAATTATTTCGGCAGTTGAAGAACGCGTTGGACAGAAAATTCTTTTTGCTGAAGATTGCGCCAATGCCGATGCACAAGCCGCAGCATTAAAACCCGGAGAAATATTGTTACTCGAAAATCTTCGTTTCTACGAAGAAGAAGAAGGCAAACCACGTGCTGAATTTGCTACGGAAGAAGAAAAAAAGGAAGCAAAAAAAGCACTCAAAGCTAAACAAAAAGATTTTGCTCAAAAATTAGCCTCGTATGCCGATGTGTATGTAAATGATGCTTTCGGAACAGCACATCGCGCACATGGATCGACCGCTGTTATTGCACAATTTTTCAGTGAAGAAAACAAAATGTTCGGTTATTTGATTAATAGCGAACTCAAAGCGATGGATACCGTGCTCAAAGATGCAAAAGCTCCTTT
Organism: uncultured Paludibacter sp.; assembly: GCA_964396515.1. GTDB lineage: Bacteria > Bacteroidota > Bacteroidia > Bacteroidales > Paludibacteraceae > Paludibacter. Next base: position 4,489 of record CAYNGF010000131.1, on the reverse strand, counting down.
CACGGCGATTATGGGTGGCGCAAAAGTTTCCGACAAAATTCTGATTATCGAAAACCTTCTGAACCGTGTACAAAACCTGATTATCGGCGGTGGAATGACTTATACTTTCATCAAAGCTCAGGGCGGAAAAATCGGAAATTCTCTTTGCGAAGATGATAAACTTGATTTAGCGCTCGAAATTCTTGAAAAGGCAAAAGCGAAAGGTGTGAATGTTTATATTCCGGTTGATGCTGTAAATGCCGATAAATTTGCTCCCGATGCTGCAACATGCATTTCGAAAACTGCCGAAACACCTGACGGTTGGATGGGACTTGACATTGCAGATGAAACTATCAAAACATTCACAGAAGTGATTGCCAACTCTAAAACCGTTCTTTGGAATGGCCCAATGGGAGTATTCGAGTTCGATAAATTTGCAAAAGGAACTACTGCTGTGGCACACGCTGTAGCTGAAGCAACTGCAAATGGCGCATTCACGCTTATCGGTGGTGGCGACTCTGTGGCTGCTATCAATAAAAACAAGCTTGCCGATAAAGTAAGTTATGTTTCTACCGGTGGTGGAGCTATGCTGGAATATATGGAAGGTAAAGTATTACCCGGAATTGAAGCTATTCGCGGATTTTAAGATCTAACCTTTATTTATAAAAAAACCTGACAGTAGTATCTTTCTGTCAGGTTTTTTAGTTTTCAATTTCATTTAATAATTTTCCTTTTCTTCTTCGAAATACGCTTGTGGATGAGCGCAGGTAGGACAAGCTTTTGGGGCTTCTTTGCCAATATGTATATGACCACAATTGCGACATTGCCATTTTATTTCTTCGTCGCGGGCAAATACTTTTCCTGCTTCCACTTTTTCGAGTAAGCGCAAGTAACGTTTTTCGTGTTCTTTTTCTACGGCTGCAATTTTGCGGAAAGTAGCAGCAATTACAGGGAAGCCTTCTGCTTCAGCAATATCGGCAAAGTGTGGATAAGCTTCTGTCCATTCTTCGTTTTCGCCGGCAGCAGCTGCTTTAAGATTTTCGGCAGTAGTACCTACAATTCCTGCCGGATAAGTTGCCGTTATTTCAACCGGACCGCCTTCGAGATAACTGAAGAATTTTTTTGCATGTTCTTTTTCCTGTTCAGCTGTTTCAAGAAAAATAGCGGCTATTTGCTCAAATCCATCTTTTTTTGCCTGGCTCGAGAACATTGTGTAACGCATACGTGCCTGACTCTCGCCGGCAAACGAAATTAACAGATTTTTTTCTGTTTGTGTTCCTTTAAGACTTTTCATAATGTTTTTTTTAAATTGATGAATATCTATTTCATGTAATTGTGTAGGATTTTACTAACCTAACAAAGATATAAATTTGATTTTGATAAAAAAAATTTAACGATTAAAAATTTAGTATTGTGGTCAAAAACCGGTTATTCTGAGTTTTCAGTCTTAATTTCGTATCTTTGCATTCATATAGTCAAGTAAATTTTTTTGGATTAGAATATTAATTCTATTCTTAATTCAAATTTTTCATTCTTCATTTTTCATTCTCATATATGGTCAGTTATCTTCAGGTCGAGAATCTTACAAAATCGTTTGGCGACAATCTTCTTTTTGAAAATATAAGTTTTGGCATAGCCGATAATCAGCGAGTGGCGCTGATCGCAAAAAACGGTACCGGAAAAACTACGTTGTTGAATATTATTGCCGGAAATGAAGATTATGATAACGGACAAATTTCGTTCCGACGCGATTTGCGAATCGGTTATCTTGATCAAAATCCTGATTTCCAAAAAAATCTGACAGTTATCGATGCCTGCCTTAGCGTAGATAATGATATTGTACGAACAATAGCTGATTACGAACATATTATGCTGAGTGCTGACCACAGTCGGCTCGATGAAATTATTGCCCGTATGGATTTTTACAATGCATGGGATTACGAAACGCGTATCAAGCAGATACTTGGGAAATTGAAAATTTCGAACTTCGAACAAAAAATTTCCGAACTTTCGGGCGGACAATTAAAACGTGTAGCGCTTGCAAATGTGCTGATTTCTGAACCTGATTTACTGATTCTTGATGAGCCTACCAATCATCTCGACCTCGAAATGGTGGAATGGCTCGAGGATTTTCTCAAACGCTCAACAATGGCGCTGCTTATGGTTACACACGACCGTTATTTTCTTGACCGTGTTTGTAATGTAATTCTCGAAATTGATCATCAAGCTTTGTATCAATATCAAGGAAATTACAGTTATTACCTCGAAAAGCGGCAGGAACGAATTGAAAATTTTAATACTGAAACCGAACGAACGCTAAACATTTATAAAACCGAACTCGACTGGATGCGTCGTCAGCCACAGGCGCGTACACACAAATCGAAATCGCGCATCGAACGCTTTTACGAAATTGAACAACGTGCCAAACAACGCCGAAACAACGATAAAGTACAATTGGATGTGAAAGCAAGTTATCTCGGTTCGAAGATTTTCGAAGCAAAATATATTTCAAAATCCTATGGTGATGTAAAAATATTGGATAATTTCTACTACAACTTTGCCCGTTACGAAAAAATGGGTATCGTGGGAAAAAACGGAACCGGAAAAACTACTTTCCTGAAAATGCTTTTAGGTTTGGTAAAACCCGATTCAGGTTCGTTCGATATTGGCGAAACCGTTGTTTTTGGGTATTACAGTCAGGATGGGCTGGCTTTTGATGAGCAAATGAAAGTGATTGATGTAGTAAGAGATATTGCCGAAGAAGTACACCTGGGGAACGGACGAAAAATGTCATCTTCGCAGTTTTTGCAGCATTTTTTGTTTACTCCGGAAACGCAACACAATTATGTTTATAAACTTAGTGGTGGTGAAAAACGCCGTTTGCATCTTTGCACAGTGTTAATGCGCAATCCCAACTTTTTGGTGCTCGATGAGCCTACCAACGACCTTGATATTGTAACACTGAATATTCTCGAAGATTATTTGCAATCTTTTAAAGGATGTGTGATTGTCGTAAGTCACGACCGCTATTTTATGGATAAAGTTGTAGATCATTTATTGGTGTTTAAAGGCGATGCCGAAATTAAAGATTTTCCGGGCAACTACACCGACTACCGTGAGTGGACGGAAATTGAGAATGAGAATGAAGAACCCCCCCTAACTAAAGGGGAACAAAAGAATAAAGAGCAAAGAACAAGGAACAAAGACTTGAAGAGTGTTAGTGAAGGTGCGAGTGCAAAACCTGAAAGAAGAAAATTAACCTATAAAGAGCAGAAGGAACTGGAAGCGTTAGATGCTGAAATTCCTGCTTTGGAACATGAAAAAGCGGATATTGAAACGCGTTTGGCTTCCGGAACACTCAATTCTGAACAGATTATTGCCGACTCTCAGCGACATGCCCAACTTTTAGAGCTGATAGATAAAAAAAACATGCGTTGGTTAGAGTTGAGTGAAATTCAGGGGTAAAGTGATTCTGTTTTATTGACATACAAATACTTTTAAGGGAATAGAAATACTTATTGAATTCAAAATTTTTTTTTCTGCTGTATAATTTCTATTCATTTCTTTTATTATTGATTAGGTTTGGGAATAACAAAAAGAAAATAAACAACTACAATCAGAGTTACTGTAGCTGTTAAAATAAATGCCGAAGTTGCACCAAACTTAAACCAAATAAGACCGGTAATTGAACTTGCCAGCATTGTGCATATACTTTGGAAACCCGTATAAGTACCGATGGCAGTTGCGGTGTCTTTTTTATCCGTTATATTTGAAATCCATGCTTTTGAGATTCCCTCAGTGGCAGCAGCATAAATTCCATACAAAAAGAACAAAGCGATAAAAAAGTAAATATTCGAACTCCATGCCATACCAAGATATACGATAGCAAAAATGGTCAATCCGCCCGTAAATATAGTTTTCAGCCCGATTTTATCAGCCAGCATCCCTGCAGGGAAAGCCGTGAGTGCATAAATCAGGTTGTAAAATATATAAACCCCGATAATTGCGGTATCGTCAATGCCGGCTTCTTTTGCTTTGAGTAGTAAAAAAACATCGGAACTGTTGAATAGGGTGAAAACTAACAGTCCAACAACTAATTTTTTGTAATCAACAGAACTTTCTTTCCAGTAATGTAAAAAGGAAAAAAACGTTGTTGATGATTTTGGTTTGTCAGCCGGTTTGTTTTTTTCTTTTAAAAAAAACGAAGTTGCAACAGCCAGCAAGCCTGGCAAAAATGCAATAAAGAAAAGTGTTTTGTAATCGTTTGGGTTAAAATAAAGATATATCAAAGCAAACAAAGGTCCCAACACTGCACCAAAAGTGTCCATTGATCGATGAAAACCAAATACTTTACCTTTTGTTTCAGGAGTTGCTTCATCGGAAAGGATGGCATCGCGTGCCCCGGTTCGTATACCTTTTCCAAAGCGGTCGATAGTGCGAGCAAAAAATATCCAGAGCGGATAAATAAAAATAGCCATCATTGGTTTTGATATGGCGCTTAAAGCATATC
>CAYNGF010000130.1:0-9321 GCA_964396515.1 uncultured Paludibacter sp. | reverse complement strand
AAGGGTAGTTCCTTTCAAACATCTAACATTGTTATAAATGAAATGGATGTAGAAGTAGAAGGTGTAAAAATGTTCGTTATGCCGATGATAGCAATATCTACGCACGCATCCTTCAGGCAGGCAAGTGAGCCATAGTATCAGTAAACAACTTTATCGATAACGAACTGAAGCTTAGTAGTCAACAGAAAAAGAGCCATGTTAACCAAGTAAACCGAACCAAATTTTCAGTAAAAAGAACAAATCATAGTAATGAGTACCTGAAAGCACCTTCATCTAATATAATCCCAAAAAAATAGTACTTTTGTGATAATAAAAATCTGAACTTTCGTTATAACAAATAAACTTATAAGTGGAAAACCCCTCAGAAATTATAATTGATAAGAAAGATGTTATTTGGAATTACTTAGCTACATTTTTACAAATAGGTTCAGGTGTATTGCTTTTTCCAATTATTCTAAAGATGTTACCTTCTGAGACTTTAGGAATATGGTCAATTTTTATAGCAATCACAGGATTAATAAATCTTCTCGATTTCGGATTTTCTCCTTCGTTTACGCGAAATATTACCTACATTTTTTCGGGTGTAGATGTTTTAAAAGCAACAGGTATCTCTTCTGAAAAACCAAATGCTAAGGTTAACTATAATTTGTTGGCTAATACTATTCGGGCAATGAAATGGTTTTACTCCCGTATGGCTTTATTAGCATTTATTCTCCTTATTTCGGCTGGTAGTTTTTACTTATTTCATGTACTAAAAACCAATTTTCATGCTGATAAAACTCAAATTTATATAGCTTGGATATTTTTTTGTTTTATAAACACTTACAATATTTATACTTTATATTACGATTCGTTGATGATGGGGCGTGGGCTGGTAATGAAAAGTAAACAATTTATTATCGTAAGTCAGTTGGCATATTTATTAGTTTCGGTTGTTTTAATTGTTAACGGGTTTGGTCTGATTTCTATCGTTGCAGGACAAGCAATTTCAGTTATAATAAGGAGGTTACTATCTAATCGGTTTTTTTTTACATCTGATTTAAAAATTGAACTTGGACAAATTAAAACAGAAAATTTTAGGGATATAGTTAAAGTTATTACTCCAAATTCTATCAAAGTAGGATTAACCAATCTGGGTGCATTTTTAGTATTACAATCTTCTGTAATTATTGGTTCACTCTATATTTCATTGGAGAAACTCGCTTCTTATGGCATAACAGTTCAGGTTGTTAATGTTATTTCTTCATTAGCCAGTGTATATTACTTATCATATTTACCAAAAGTAGCAAATTTAAGGGTTCAAAATAATTTATCGGAAATTAAGAAAATTTATTTCAAATGTATTACGCTAATGATTTTGACATATGTTGGTTGTGGCATAGCACTTTTAATTTTTGGGAATTGGGGTTTGACATTGCTTAAATCACAAACATTTTTGCTTAGTAATATAATGATATTCATTATGTTACTAATTTCTTTTTTAGAAAAAAATCATGCTGTTGCTGGTGGTTTTTTGTTAACTAAAAATGAAGTACCTTATTTTAAAGCAGCAATTATTTCGGGTATTGCCACTGTAATTATGTTATTCATTTTAATTAAAATAGCTCATCTTGAAGTTTGGGGAATGATTTTAGCTCCCGGAATAGTACAGTTTGCTTACCAGAACTGGAAATGGCCAGTTGTTTTAATAAAAGAATTAAATGTTAAAGTATAAATTATGGCTTTAATTTACGATATAAAAGAAGAATTAACCGTTTCAGATAGCTGTCTATGCTTTCTCACTCCAAATGCTACTATTCTGGAATTTGGTTCCGCTACCGGTTATGCCACCCGTTATATGATTGAAAAATTCAATTGTACGGTTACATGTATTGAAAAAATTCCCGAAATGGCTGAAATCGGAAAAAAAATAGCTCACAAAATGATTGTTGCAGATATTGAAGATGACCAATGGGAAAATGAAATTGATTGTACCTATGACTTTATAATTTTTGCTGATGTACTTGAACATTTGCATAATCCTAAAAATGTAATAGCCCGAGCAAAAAAATTTTTGAAGGAAGATGGTTTTATTTTGACATCAATTCCAAATATTGGACATAACGCGATATTAATGTCTTTGAGAAATGGGAAATTCAGATATACCGAAACAGGATTACTAGATAATACACATATTCATTTTTTTACACGCGAAGGTATATATGAAATGTTTCACCAAAATGAACTATATTGCCATGCTGAAGAAAATAAGGAAATCCGACCATGTGATACCGAATTAGAAAGTTATTACATTCAAAATCCATGGATAGCACTTTCATTAATAAATAAAAAAGATGGACACGTTTATCGGTATGTCGAAAAATGGAGCACAAAAAAACCGGTCGAGTATGAGAAAATAATTGTTGGGAAAGGCTTTTCATTAAGTAAAAAGATTTTTGAGTTGGCTTATGACATGGCTTGTTATGCGAAACGAAGAATGAAAATTAATACTCCAAAACTGGTTACAAATCTGGTACATAAACCGTTGGTAAATAAAGATAAAAAGCGTTATGAAAAATACAATTCCAAAGGTTAGTGTTATAGTACCCATTCATAATGCAGGTGATAGGTTAATTGCTTGTTTGGAAACTCTAATTAATCAAACATTACATGAAATTGAAATTATTCTGATTCTGGATTGTCCAGCGGACGGTTCTGATATTATTGCCAAACAATACGCAACAAAAGATGAGCGTATTATAATATTGGAAAATGATATTAATAGACATACAGGCTATAGCAGAAACCGAGGACTGATGGTTGCAAAAGGTGAATATATTGGTTTTTCTGACCATGATGATTATCGTGAACTATCGATGTATGAAGAATTATATAACAGTGCAAAATCTGAAAATTCAGATATTGTTTTAGGTATTTCTGTTTCGGTAGGCGATCAGAACGAAGTTATGCAATTCCCCAAAAATTTAAATGGTAATGATTTACGTATATTTGCACTTGAAGATTTGTTAAGAGGTGGCGATGACATTACGATGACTCCTATTGCCACAAATATTCATCCAAACTTATATAAAACAGAACTAATAAAAAAAAATAATATCAACTTTGTTGATACTTTAACCTGTACTCCCGAAGACCGTATTTTTCAGATCACGTGCCTTTTACACGCTAAAATTGTTACATTAATTACTAAACCTTTGTACTATCATGTAATTCACAATTTAAGTACAGGGCATACATCAAATTACACCTCATTTGCAACCAGGTCAAATGGCAGAATGAAAGTTTTTGAAATTTTGAACTCAACAAATAATTACGAAAAATATGAATTAAATTTTTTAACAGGAACTAAGAAAGAATTTGCAACTCTGATTATAAATGAAATTTTAAAAACAAAAAAACCGTTCCGTCTTATTAAATTAATACATATTTTAAAATCTTATCCATTTTGCAAAAAAGCATTTCGTATCGCTTCATACTCTTTAAATAAATACAGTTGGAGAGGGAAAATATTACATAAAACAGTTTCATGTTTAATGAAAATATAAAAAGTATAATTAATGATACGTAAAATTACATATATAACTTTTTGGTTGTTAAATTTCAACTTTTTAATTTTTGGTCAGGTTACACTACCCAGAGTTTTTTCAGACAATATGGTTCTGCAACAGGGCAAACCTGTTAATGTCTGGGGAACTGCATCGGCAAATGAATCTGTTACTGTGATATTTGGAGATCAGACAGTAAAAACGATTGCAGATATAAATGGAAAATGGCACATTAAGCTTAAAGCGTTAAAAGCCACAAATATTTCCAGGCAGCTGATAGTTAAAGGTAAAAATACAATCATATTTAATAATGTTGTAGTTGGAGAAGTATGGATATGTTGCGGGCAGTCAAATATGGATTATCCTCTTGATGTTAAACTAACAAATTATACAGTTACCGAAACAGATTATGCTGTATATAAACAAGAACTTAATACCCCGAAAAATCCATTGATAAGATTTATGTATGTCGAGAAAAAACTTGGCAATGAAATCGCAACGAAAGGATGGCTCGAAAGTTCTGACACAACTTTAAAATATATTGCAGCAAGTGGATATTTTTTTGCTAAAGAATTAGCCGAAAAAATTAATATACCTATAGGGATTATTTCAAATGCATGGAGAGGTACTCAGATAGAGAACTGGACACCTGTTTGGGCATACCAACAATCGGCTGTATATAAGAAAGTTGCAAAAAATCCTAATTTTATTATCGACACCGAACATCCGGGTGACAGATTTGAAAGTATGATGAAACCAATCATTCCTTATTCGATAAAAGGATTTCTCTGGTATCAGGGCGAATCGAACTGCATGGCTCATGACAGTCTGAAATATACTTATAAATTTAAAATGCTTACCAATGCATACCGTAAGTTATGGAACGACAAAAAAATGCCGTTTTATTATGTTCAGCTTGCACCATTTTATTATTCAAAACTTAAAAATAATCCTTTTAATCAAGATTCATTATTACTTCCATATACTTGGGAAGCACAATTGAAATGTCTGCAAATTCCATACACCGGAATGGTTGTTACAACTGACTTGGTAAACGATTTAAACAATATTCATCCCGGCAATAAATGGGATATTGGCCGAAGATTGTCATATTGGGCTTTAGCAAAAGATTATGGAAAAAAAATCCCTTTTTCGGGCCCAATTTACCAAAAAATGTATATCAAATCCGATAAGATTGAAATTACCTTTAAATATACAGGAGATAGTCTTGTCAGTGTTGATAACAAGGAATTAACATGGTTTACAATAGCAGGGAATGACCGTATTTTTTATCCTGCCAAGGCAATTATTAAAAAAAATAAAGTGATTGTATATTCTGAAAAAGTTTTAAAACCTGTTGCTGTACGATTTGCATGGAATGAAAGCGCTCAACCCAATTTTTTTAATTCGGATAAATTGCCGGCTTCGCCTTTCAGAACCGATAATTGGTAGTTAGTCTAAAGTTTTTGCTATTAAATTTCCAAGTTGTAAATTGTTCGATTATTCGTTTAGTTTTTTTACCACATATTCGGTAAATCGAATGGCTTTATACATCTGAAGTTGACAAAACTATTTTTCATTGAGTAAAATAATATATGGAGGTGTACAATTTTAATTTTTGTTTTTAAAAATAGAGTTATAAACAAAGGAGTATTTTTCGCCAATGTTTTTATAACTGAACTTTTCTTTTGCCTGTTGTTTTATCATTAACCGATCGAAACTGTGTATGTTGTCAATAATATGGTTCAAGATTTTGCAAAGTTCATTTTCATCACCCGGCTCTACAAGCCTTCCATTTGTTTCATTTATGTATTCAGGGGCAATGCCTACTTTCGTACTAACAACAGGTAATCCCGATACGAGTGCTTCCTGAACAACAACCCCGGCTGATTCGTAATTTGAGAATTGTACCAATAAATCGGCATTTTGCATCATTTCCGCAACTTCTTCTGAGGTTTTTAACCCCGCAAAAATTACAATTTCATCATTTTTAAATTTCAGGCATTTATAATAATCTTTAATTTTTTTATAATCAACACCTTCGCCAATTAATACAAGTTCAAAATCATCTCGGTCATTTGCAAGTGTTCGAATTGTTCGTAAAAGTCCAAGTAAATTTTTTGACTTTTCATCAAAACAGGTAACATTTAACAATCTGATTTTCTTTCTTTTTATTATTTCATATTGCTCATAAAAACAATCATCTACCACATTTTCAACAATTTGGTAGTCAGTTAGCAATAATTTGTGTTCTTCCAATCCTTTAAGTAATGAACTTGAAACAGGCATGATATAAGAAGCACTTCTTACAACTTTCTTGGCTGCAAATTTTCTCAAAAATCCATTGAATCCGTTTTGTCCTGGCAATAATCGGGACCAATGTTCTGTAATTACATAAGGAGTTTTGGTCATTATTTTGTAAAAATAGGCAATCAGAGCTGTACGGGTAAGTACATTAGCATGTACTAAATCTATTTTGAAGCCTGATTTGCGTAAAGTTCTAAATCCAAGAAAATATGCATAAATAAATCGCAGATGTTTAAAAATCTTATTAATTATTTCGTTTTTATTGGCCGGAAAATATACAATAATTTCTTTTACCTCATGATTTTCCGCTTTACAAACTTCAAATCGTTTAACATCGCGATGTTCGTACACAAACAAAACAGTTACATTATTGTACAAACTCACAGCCTGAGCATGTTTTTGTACAAAAAGCCCTTCCATTGGGTCATACTTTGTTGGATACCATCGAGATATGAATAAAATATTTCGTTTCAATATTAATAATGGATTTTTTTGTTTTTACTTGAAAAATGTAATTTATCCGGCTACATACTTTAACCAGGAGATTTTATGCATTGTACGAATAATTAAATAAGAAACAAAGATACAAATTATTGACGTTAAGGGTATTCCTATAAGGGGATGAATAAAATTCCAATGTAAGCCTGATTGCTCCATAATACTCAAAACTGTAGCATGAATAATGTAAATTCCTAATCCATAACGGTTTATTTCGTCACGAATAAGTTTAAAAGTATTTTTATTCAAATTTAATTGTATTATAAAAAAATATAAAGCAAGCGACTGAATAAAAACAGTAATTGAAGCGGTTTGATTAAAATGTTCATTCAGTATTCCATTACTTTTGGTTAAATAATAAGTTGATATAGCCATAAAAGCCACAGACGTGATGTATATTGATAAATTAAAAAATTTATTTTTTATCTTTGGTTTAGTTTTGTAAAATATGTAACCTGCTGTATAATAACTTGTATATGCTAAAAATCTAAAAATAAATTGCAGGATATCAGTTCTAATATCGATATTGTTGATTATCAATATAATGGTACAAAAAATAAAAAAGAATATAATTTTTAAATTGGTCAATTTATTTGTAAATAATTTGATGAGTGGTGTTATAAGATAAATTGCTATTAGGACATAAAGAAACCACAAATGATATTCCTGAACTCTGAAAACTCCCTGATAAAACACAAAATCTTTTAATAATAAAAATATCGATACAGGACGATTGTCAATTAAATAATAAAGATAAAAGGCAATACTAAAAATGGTTCCCCAAAAAATTAAGGGTAAAAAAACGCGGAATAATCTTTTATAATAAAAGGTAAATGTAGAATAATCATTATTCAGATTCAAAGCTCCCGAAAGTAAGAAAAAGAAAGGTATTACAAATCTTGTACTTGAGTTGAAAATATTTGCAATCCACCAGGAGTAAATTGAGCTATCGTTAATAAAATACATTCCGGTGGCAGTTGTATGTAATATTATTACACATACTGTCGCAATAAATCTTATGTTATCTGCCCAATCCAGCCTCATGTTTTTTCTGAAAATTTACCCACCAGAAACGATGGTCTGAAACGTTTTAGTGAGTAATAAGGTTGATTTACAGCTCCAAATCCCTTGTAAAAACGTGCAATACCTTCGATAGCAGAGCCTTCAAAGTCAAGTATTATATTATTTCCGGCATGTTCTTTAATTATGTGATCGACTAATAAAAACATTGACGAAAATTTCTTTCCTTCGGAGTTCGAAGCGGGTAAAAAATATATAATGCGATTTGCAGAACTTAATAAAGCTAACGAAGCCAAAATTTGATTTTCTGCATTTTGTACAATAAAAAGTTGTATTGTATTCTTCTCGAAGCCTGCTTTTAATATTTTTTTTATTAAATGTATTTGTGTGTTTTTTAAGTGTGTCACCGTTGATATATAAAATTCTAAAAACTGCTTTGTATCAGTAATTTCAGATACTTTTTGAGGGATTTTACTTGCTTTTTCAATATTCCGCAGGGTGTTTTTTGAAAAATTTTTAGCTAACTGCTCATAGGTTTTGTTCAGATACAAAACATAATTAGGTAACAATGCAATTTCAGGGTAAGCATTTTTATCGTTTAGATGAAGTTCATAGCTGTAATAAGGGATTTTTTTAATAAAATTTTCAAGAATTTCCCGTGTTACTTCATGTTTAGAAAAAATCCCGAGTTGCTGCGTCAAAAATGGTTGAACAATGTAAGGTATGTGATATTTTCGTTTTACAGGAAGAGGCATTAAGTATTCATAATCTCCAACAATAAGTGCTTCCCATTCAGGCGATACTACATCTAAATACCAAGAATACGCATACGTAAGCATATTTTGAGAATTGGTTATAGCATTATCCCAACGCTTAAAATCAATGTCTTTATGTTCAAAATGCCTGATTTGCATTCATTCTTGTTTTTATTAAAACATTATTTATTACTTTTTTAATGTTAATTGTTAACTATTAATTGTCAACTATCAACTGTTCACCGTCCACTATTTTTTGTCCAATTGACCAAAAACTCTTTGAAGTAAAGTTGTTACACGCTCAACAGGATTTGTTCTAATCGCTTTTTCCTGCTCAGCAACTTTAATAAATAATGCATCCAAAGCCTTTTGAGTAACATATTGTTCCAAACTGACATTAAATGTTTTCAGACCTGCTATCATTCCTATCGGACTTGCAGCAATACTGTTATAGCCATTGCTGAGAAGATTCCATGTTTCGTTGGTTGAAACATTTCCTACCAACGGTTTTGCAAGCGATTCACTTACTTTAGGAGCAAATGCGGCTGTAAGTTGAGGTAAAGTGTTGTTACGCAGATATTCTGTTGCAGCATTTTCAGCCCCGAAAAGTATGTTCATAACATCACTGAATGTCATGTTCTTAATGGCTGTTTTAAATATTGGTACAGCTTCTTTCACTGCATCTTCTGCCGACCGATTGATGGCAAGAATCGCTTTATCTACGAGTTCCTGTCCGCCGGGAATCAGTTTTATGTTGTCAATAACCGGTTGTGCCTCGGGCGGTAGCATGAGTTTGAGTAGTGCATTGCCATAAAATCCATTTTCAATACCAAGAAGATTAACTGCTTTTTCAATTCCAAAATCGAGCGAACTTTTTAGTCCTGCTATGTTTTCTTCCGTAGTTACCGGTGGTGGAGTAACATTTCCTGTGGTACCGGTCATTGAAATAATTTGTAAGAGTTCAGCACAAGAAGTAAGAGTTAATCCGATAATTAATGTCAGGAGAACTTTTTTCATTTTATGTTGTTAATAAATTTGGAATTATGTTTTGCAAATTTATTATTAATTTTCTGAAAAAATAATTCTGTGCTATAAACATTTTATACTTTTGCGCCCAAAATCAAAAATCCAAATAAAATATATAATAATTATGAGTAGAATTGAACAAATAGTTGCGAGAGAAATTCTCGATTCAC
>CAYNGF010000129.1:8298-9409 GCA_964396515.1 uncultured Paludibacter sp. | reverse complement strand
TAGGAGGGACTAATGGTGTATCTACGAGGGAAAACGTATTGGGTACGCTTTAAACTGAATGGGGTGTTGTACCACAAGTCTGCAAAAACAGCCTCTCGGGCCGAGGCTGAAATGTACGAACAGTATTTGCGGGGGGCACGAGCCGAACCGCCCGCAAACAATCGGCTACGCTTGGCGCCAGCAGCCGAACGGCTGTACGCCGAAGAAGGGCATAGGCAAGCCGGGGGTGAACAAGTGCGCAGTCAGTTACTCTGGCTGGCTGCACAGTATGACAATCCGTTGTTGAACAGCATTGATACACAATTTGTTGAAATGGTAAAGCGGCGGTTATCCAATGACGGGAAAGCTCCGGCTACAGTGAATCGTTATTTAGCTGCGATACGTCGTCTGTTGCGTACAGCAAAGCTACAGTGGGGAGTCGCATTAGAGTTGCCCAATGTGAAACTTTTACGAGAACCACCAGGACGTATCCGGGTTGTATCCATGGAAGAAGAGCAAAAGCTGCTGCAGGTGCTCCAGGGGGGATTTGCGGATCTTTATCTTGTGTTGGTCGGTACTGGTATGCGGCAGGGCGAGGCTCTCAAGATGACCTGGAAGCACATCAACTGGTCGGAAAAGTTGATCACGCTTACACCTGACATCACAAAATCAGCAAAGCCTAGGTCAATCCCAATGAGCCCCACTGTGTATCGAGTGCTTTCCAGACGGCATAGCCAGCAGCTTGCCAAGCCGTTTAACTGTACGAAGAACCAAGCTGAACACGCTTGGAGATGCGCAAAGCATGCCACAGGGCTCCTGGATGAAGAACTGTGTTGGCATACACTACGGCACACTTTTGCGTCCAGGTTACTGCACGTTGGAGTGGACCTGTACACAGTCAGTAAACTCCTCGGGCACAGTAGCGTTACCACTACGGAGCGCTACGGGCATCTCTGTACAGATCGACTGAGAAACGCCATCGTTAAACTGGAGGAACCCTCCAGCACAGACTGTTTATCTGGTGCGAGTTGGCTGTGGTAAACACTTCACAGACGCCATGTGCCCCTTTGGTTACAGTTTTTCTGTTCGCCAATAGAAATGAAAAACCAAAGCAGGGTGTAGTGAATCGTAT
>CAYNGF010000129.1:5508-8198 GCA_964396515.1 uncultured Paludibacter sp. | reverse complement strand
TCGCCAGGAGTTGATGGAGGTAAACATGTCCAACGATCTGATGCTCGAGCAGCTACGCTTAGAGACATGCGCTGTTGAAGAAGGCGTGACAGCGTACTACAAACAGCTAGACAATGGTGGCATGATGCCTCCACATGTGCATCTTCTGAAACTTGGATTGGGTCCGTTAACAGAGGCAATAACAGGGTTTCAAACCAGTAAAGCCGCTTGTTACCACGGTAGTATAAAAACGGTTATCCAGGATATTCCACCAGTAGAATTAGCGTATCTTACACTGTGGCACCTGTTTAGCTCTGTGCCTGACCGTGGATCACTTCAGCGAGCTGTGAAAACCCTGGGGCGTGAACTGATTGACCACTTGGAGTTTCGCAGGTTTCGCTTGGCGCATCCAGCGTTCGCCAAATCAGTTCAAACACGCACCAAATCGAGACACCGTGGGCATATACGCTCTGTTATGCTATTAGCGAAACATCGAGCCGGACTGGAAGATCTTAAGCTGGAGAAAAACATTGAGTATCGCTTAGGATCAACTTTTTTGCATCTCTGTGAGCAGTCTACCGGATTGTTCCGGCAAGGAATTGCTGAAGTCAATCAGCACGGGACAGAGACTCCAGCCATCATCGAGTATACTCCCGAAGTGGCGCAATGGTTACAGAAAGCGCATCACTATTGTGCTTTCATGTCCCCAAAATTCCATGTGTGTGTCGTACCTCCACGAGACTGGGTAGACGTGACTGAAGGTGGGTTTCACAGTGGTTGTGGCTCATTGAAACTGCCAGTTATACGCACTACATCACAGGAGCATCTGAGCCAAACCAAACAATATGGGTTGGAGCGTTTGTTCACACTGGTTAACAGACTGCAACAAGTCCCGTGGCGGGTGAACAAATCAGTTCTCCAGGTACTCGAGGAAGTGTGGCGTATTCCTGGCCGGTTGGGTGTACTTGCCCAAGAAACGGAAATTGAACTGCCAGCTAAACAGTGGAGTACCTCGGACGAGTGGAAACAGTTTAAAACTGAGCATCCAGAAGAAGCACGAGAGTGGAAGCGTAAAGCACGTGATGCGTATGCTGCACGGGCCAAGGCACAAGGACAGTTAATATCCTTGACAAACATCACAGGTAGAGCCAGGTTGTACAAAAAATATCCACGGTTCTACTACGTGTGGACCATGGATTACCGGGGGAGAGTGTATCCAGTACAGTCACATTTGACACCACAAGGGTCGGATCTTTCCAAGGGTCTTCTGGAATTTGCCGATGGTAAACCTCTTGGTGAACGCGGACTATACTGGTTGAAACTCAGATTATCAGGGTGCTACCAAAATGGTATTGAAAAGAAAAGCTATGCAGAGAGACTGTTGTGGTTCCACCAGTACGAGGAAGCCATACTAGACAGTGGACGATATCCACTCGATGGTATGCGGATGTGGACCCTGGCAGAGGAGCCGTGGCAATTCCTGGCTGCAGCAATGGATTACGCTGGATATGTGGACAGTGGACAAGGGGTGTCCTATGTGTCTCACTTGCCTATTGCCGTGGATGGATCGTGTAACGGATTGCAGCACTTGTCGGCGCTCATGGGAGACGCAGAAGCCGCTTGGCATGTCAACATGTTACCTTGTGATGAGCCACAGGACATCTATAGTCGAGTGACAGAGCGAGTGGTGGCGCTTGTTAACCAAGATATATCGTCAGAGGAACAATGGAAGGACTCAGGGCTGACCATAGGACAACTGGCATCTCTCTGGCAAGGCAATGTTACACGTAAGATAGTCAAACGGCCAGTCATGACGATACCTTATGGTGTAACTGCAATTGGGATGAGGGACCAAATCGCTGTAGAGTTGGAGAAACAAGGTGCCTCTCGTGATCTAATGGGGTTTCACCAAACGGCTTACCTTGTGTCACGCATCCAGGTGGCAATAGGAGATATCATCGGTGCGGCACGTCAGTGTATGGAGTGGATCCGGACATGTGCTATGGGATTCAACAAGATTGACCAGTTGTTTTCCTGGGTTTCCCCGGTTGGTCTCTATGTGACCCAAAATTACCATAAGTCTAAGGATGTAAACATTATGACTTATTGGGGGAAACAACGTGTTCACTTTGTTAAACAAACGGAAGGTGAGCGCATTGATAAACAAAAACAGGTTGGTGGAAGTTCGCCCAATCTTATCCATAGCCTGGATGCGTCCCATTTATGCATGACCGTAGAGCGATGCTGGGACAACGGATTGCGTTACTTTGCGATGGTGCATGATAGTTATGGTTGTCATGCGTCAGATGTGGACCTGTTGGCTGACTGTCTGCGGAAAGCGTTTGTGGAGCTGTACAGTGTACCTCGGTTACAAGAGTTGCGCCAGCAGTGGATGTCAGTGTTGCCGGAAAAGTATCACGAGGAGTTTCTCAAAGAGCCGCCTTGTGTGAACACGTTGCGCTTGGATGAACTGCATAAGGCCCAGTATTTCTTTCACATTTAAACGGTGTACGGAAGGAGAATCCAATGAGTAGCCAGTACTTTGGTGACCAATTGTTGAAAAAAGCTGCTCGGTATTTCAGGAGAGACTTGGTCTTGCCTGTGGATCTGTACATGGAGCTACGTGATCGTGGGTATGACCCAGATGAGTTGGAGAGTCAGTATTGGAGAAAGGAGGAAGACGAAGACGAGTAAGCATGTATTTGGCAAGT
>CAYNGF010000129.1:4075-5408 GCA_964396515.1 uncultured Paludibacter sp. | reverse complement strand
GTATTTGTAGGCTGGAGGACCACTAACGTGATAGTGACGGCAAACGAGGAGACTTCCTAATGTCGAAAGAATGGGTAACACCGATTGGGATCTTGGAGTATCCTTGGCTTAACTCCCCAAAAACGTTGTGGAAAGCTCAGGGGGAGTACGTGACGAACTTATTGCTTGACGAAAGTGAAGCTCAACCATTAATCGAAAAGATCAACGATGTTATCGAAAAGCATTACAACAAGATGTACAACGAAGTGAAAGATGCGGTTCGCAAAAAGTTGAACAAACGGTATCCTTACAAGAGGGATGAGGAAACAGGGTTGATTCGGTTTAACTTTCGGTCGGACGCTGTGAAAAAAGACGGGAAAGTATTTGTTTTACCTTTGGTAGGCCCGGATGGTACCCCGATAGACCGTGAAAAAACGTCGATCTATAGTGGTAGTGAAGGACGCATCGGGTATAGGGCAGGTCCGTACTACATGCCTACCATCGGTCATGCCATCGGATGTACTTTGTATCTCAATGCAGTACAAGTGACAAAGATTGTGTCGTATAATGTAGCTGAGCGATATGGGTTTACTCCTGTGGTGTCGGCGGGGGACTCACAGGAAGACTCTGTTGCCGATGAAAACGATGAGTCGAGCCAGGATTTCTAAAGAGAACTCACCGGTTCGCAAACGTGCAACTGAAGAGGGATTCCGCAGCGGCCTAGAGTATGAAAATGCTTTGCTCTTGCGTGAATGGGGAGTCCCCTTTCAGTACGAACCAGTTAGTGGGAAGATACACTACGAACAACCCGCAAAACAACGAGTGTACACTCCGGATTTCGTATTGGGGAACGGGGTCATAATTGAAGTCAAAGGTATATTCTCCCCTGAGGACCGGATGAAGCACAAGTTGATCAAAAAGCAATACCCCGAATTAGACATCCGGTTTATCCTACAGAACCCCCGCCAAAAACTGTCGAAAGGCTCAAAGACGACATTGTCACAGTGGTGTCGGCAAAATGGGTTCCAGTGTGCTGAAAAAAAGATCCCCAAGAGTTGGACCAAGGAAGACAACATTCTTAAACCAAAGTGTAAATCTGTGTGAGATAAAATAGGAGAACACAATGGCAAACAAGTGCTACGGATGCGCAGCGGCTGACTGGGGCGTTGAATCAAAGCGGTGTTCCACATGTAAAGCTGGCAGTGACTTTGTGCCGGGGATTGTGAACCTGTGGCCTTCAGTGACCCTGGGGGAACACAACGTTTCCCACGGGGATGACTGTGGGAAAAACTGTCAGTGTAATAAGACAGTCAACAAACAGGAGGACTGGATAGGATGATCAAAAAGACTCCTA
>CAYNGF010000129.1:2303-3975 GCA_964396515.1 uncultured Paludibacter sp. | reverse complement strand
GGGGCAGTGTTCCTAAGAAAAAGAAAGGCCTGTAATGGCTCGCTTTCTTCGTCACACGTTTTGTCCACACTGTGGGTCTCATGATGCATATTCTTTGTACGCTGATGGGTCAGCATGGTGTTTCTCATGTCACATATGGGATAAAGTGGCTTACGGTGGGGATGGACGTGGAGGGTACAAACGTATGGCAAAAGATTTACTACCCGCCGGTGAAATAAAAGAGTTACGCACACGAAAGCTGTTGAAAAGCACTTGTGAACATTATGGGTATAGCGTTGGAGAATACAATGGGAAAACTGTCCATATAGCTCCTTACTACAAACGAGGTAAACTGGTTGCACAGCACCTTCGCACAGCAAACAAAGAGTTCTACTGGTTGGGTAAAGCGCAATCCCTGGAGTTGTTCGGTCAGCGTATCTGGCCTAGTGGCAGTTTTCCTCGAGTGGTACTGACGGAAGGTGAATTGGATGCCATGTCTGTGGCGCAGTGTTTTGGCTTTAAGTGCCCCGCAGTGAGCATCCCAAGTGGGACTGGTTCCGCAAAGCAATCCGTAATGGATAACCTTGAATATCTATCAGGATTTGATGAAGTTGTCATTGCGTTTGACAATGACGCACCCGGTGAAAAAGCTAGACTTGATGTGATCCCGTTGCTTCCCCCCGGTAGAGTGAAATTGTTCAACTATCCGGCAGACTACAATGATGCGAATGAATTGTTGCAGGCTGGACAGGCAAACCTGATCATACAAGGAGTAACACAAGCGGTTCCCTATCGGCCAGACGGTATCATCTCCGGGGTGGACCTGTGGGATGAACTGGTGCGAGAACCGAAGATCGGCATACCATTTCACTATCCGATTCTCTCAGAAAAACTCCAAGGATTGCGAAAGGGCGAACTGACTTTGTGGACCGCCGGATCTGGTCTAGGTAAAACAACTGCTGTAAACGAAATAGGTCATCATTTGTTGACACAGCATGGCCAAAAGCTTGGCGTAATCGCTCTGGAGGAAAACAAGAAGCGCACCATTGAACGCTATGTAAGTATTGAGTTGAACAAACCTTTACACATTTCACGTCAGGGGGTCACAACAGAAGAACTTGAGAAAGCTTTTAAGGCGACTGTTGGTTCTAACAGGTTTTGGCTGTACGATCATTGGGGCAGCACCAATATAGACTCTTTGTTGAACAAATTGCGCTACCTCGTACTCGGCTGTGGGGTTGACTGGATCATCTTAGATCACATTAGTATTGTAGTTAGTGGACTGGAAGAAGTAGATGAAAGTGAACGTAAAACGCTCGACAGACTCATGACACGCATTCGGTCATTGATTGAGGAAACAGGTGTAGGAGTGCATGCGGTTGTTCATCTGAAGCGTCCACAACAAGGACTTGCGTACAATGAGGGACGCCGGGTAATGCTCACAGATCTAAGAGGGTCTGGCTCATTAGAACAAATATCAGATAACGTTGTGGCAATTGAAGGAAATCAATATGGCGACGAACCAGATCAAAGGACAACCCGTGTTCTCAAAAACCGGTCTATTGGTCGTCTTGGTATGGCTGATACTCTTTGGTATTCTCATACCACTGGGCGTTTGCTTCCAGCGATTCAACACGCAACAACAACACAGGCCAACTTTTAGGGTTCCAGGACATAGCCAAGAGATCCTGGT
>CAYNGF010000129.1:0-2203 GCA_964396515.1 uncultured Paludibacter sp. | reverse complement strand
GAGGTCTAACACATGTTCCTAGTCATAACATGTAAGGATCTTATCGAGGCAAAACTGTGGAAACACTCTGAATGTTGTCATGAGTGTCACAGAGAGGGTTTATATGAGTTTGAACCATTAGTTGGACCTGATGGTGTAGTTGCGTCCCTGGTTTATCCTGAGGTGAAATTTTCCCTGTGTTGTGCTTTTGTTGGCAGGGAGTTTACACGAGATCAGATCGAACAGGTAATCCAATCAGGGTACCCAAGGTTTGTTGGGACAGCTGAACCTCCTGTTCTTCATATTGTGAAACCAAAGGAGAAACATGATGTTGATCTTTGATCTTGAGTCTGATGGATTATTGGACAGGCTCACAAAGATCCACACATTGTGCATCCATGATACTGATACCAAACGATACACCCGGTATGACAAAACAGATGTGCCTAGAGGGATCGAACGATTACAACACGCAGATATCTGTGGGCACAACATCATCGGGTTTGATATCCCGGCCATACAAAAACTGTATCCCACATGGAAACCAACGGGGGAAGTGACGGATACACTGGTGTGGGCACGTTTGGCTTATCCTGATGTGAGCAACACTGATGCTTTTCTGGTGCGCTCAGGGGCAATGCCAGACAAATTGTGGGGGAGACACAGCCTGGAGGCCTGGGGGTACCGTATCGGTGAGCTGAAGGGAAACTACAAACAACGACCTGACGCATGGTCGCAGTGGACGCCGGAGTTGAGCGACTACTGTGAACAGGATGTGCGAGTAACAGCCGCTCTTGTTGAGAAACTTAGTATCCGGGAATGTGACCCTCGGGCATTATCATTGGAGCACATGGTTGCACATATTCTTGCACGTCAAGAGCGACACGGTTGGTTGTTCGACAGAGTCGCTGCGGAGAAACTATATGAAGAATGGTTGATCAAACGGGTTGAACTGAAGGAACAACTGTTGAAAACCTTTGGGTCTTTCTACATAGCAGGACCAGTGTTTGTTCCCAAGAGAACCATGAAGCGCCGCATGCCGGGTGGCTGGGAGGAAACCATTGTGGAAGGCTGTCCGATGACCAAAATTTCCCTGGTAGAATTCAACCCGGCATCCAGGCATCACATAGCAAATCGTTTGAAGAAGCTGTTTGGCTGGAATCCACCAACATTTACGAAGACAGGTGAACCCCAGATTGAAGATGAAACACTCGATGGTTTACCGTGGCCGGAAGCACAGTTGCTCAGACAGTATCTCACTTTGGAGAAACGGATAGGACAACTAGCTGAAGGAGCCAAAGCGTGGCTCAAGTATGTCAATACAAGTAGTGGACGGATACACGGAGGGGTGAACCCTTGTGGAACTGTCACTCGCCGGATGACCCACTTTTCGCCAAACATGGCTCAAGTACCAGCAAACGATTCAGAATATGGATCTGAGTGCCGTGAGCTTTTCATAGTACCTTACGGACGTAAACTGGTTGGTGTTGATGCATCAAGCTTGGAGTTGTGCTGTTTGGCTCACTATATGGGTGACGAAGAGTACATCCGTGCTGTCAGTATTGGTTCCAAGGAAGACGGAACCGATCCTCATTCGATCAACATGAAAGTTCTCGGATTGACAGACCGTGGTATCGCCAAACGGTGGTTCTATGCGTTTATTTATGGCGCTGGTGACAAGAAGCTAGGTGATATTCTAGGGGTCACGCCCAGGAAAGCCGGAGAGAAACGTAAACAGTTCCTCAACGGACTACCGGCTATGGCTAAACTGAAAGAGAACATTGAGCAGACTCTTAGTAAACGTGATTACCTGATTGGATTGGATGGAGGGCATATCCATGTTCGCTCTGCGCATTCTGCGCTCAACTCACTGCTTCAATGTGCTGGTGCTGTAGTCATGAAGCAAGCTCTAGTGATACTGGACGGGTGGCTGCAGTGTAAACTGGGGTTGATACCTGGTGCTGACTACGAATTTGTCGGGAACATCCACGATGAGTGGCAGATTGAATGCAAAGAAGAACACGCTCAAACTGTTGGGCAAATGGGTGTTGATGCGATAGCTGCAGCAGGAGAACTGCTGAAGTTTAAATGTCCACTTACCGGGGAATACAAGGTAGGCAACAATTGGAAGGAGACACACTGAGACATGTTGACAACACTTAAACAAGGAAGAAATTATGGATATCTATGATAAATCAAGAAACCAGGCTGAACGAGTGTTGCA
>CAYNGF010000128.1:0-9528 GCA_964396515.1 uncultured Paludibacter sp. | reverse complement strand
ACGCATGGAGGTTCAAGAACTAACTTGCTTGGTAAAAATCCATCGGACGAACTTGAAAGAAAATATTCAAACGAATTGCACGTTACACGTAAAACTCCCCCCACTTTTATAGTTCATGCAATTGATGATAAGGCAGTACCCATTGCAAATAGCGAAAACTTTGTTAAAGCACTTCAAGCGAATAAAGTACCGGCAACACTAATTAAATACGAAGAAGGTGGCCATGGTTTTGGTATGCGAAAAAAAGGTATCCCTGCCGACAATTGGGATCAGGAACTCATTAAGTGGTTATTGGCTCGAAAACTTATCAAATAATGTTTTCTGAATATGCAAAAGAAGCTGTTGAACTTTTAAAATCCCTCATCAGCATTCCGTCCTATAGCAGAGAAGAAGCTGCAGTAGCTGATTTTCTCGAACATTTTCTCGAACAAAGAGGTTACTCTGTTTATAGAAAAGGGAATAATCTTTGGTTAATGAGTCCGGGTTTCGATCTTTCTAAACCTGTGATCTTGCTTAATTCACATATTGACACCGTCAAGCCTGTGATAGGTTGGACTAAAGATCCACATAAGCCAATTGTTGAAAATAATTGTTTATACGGTCTTGGAGCGAATGATGCAGGAGCTTCGGTAGTAAGTTTGCTTTTCGCGTATTTTGCTCTAATCGAAAATTTACAGCCGTACAATCTGATTTTTGCTGCAACTGCCGAAGAAGAGATTTCAGGTGTTAACGGCATTGAAAGTCTAATGAAAGAGTTACCTCCGGTGAATTTTGCCATAATTGGAGAGCCAACCGGCATGCAACCTGCAATAGCTGAACGTGGTTTGATGGTGCTCGATTGTATTGTATATGGAAAAGCCGGTCATGCTGCACGTAATGAAGGAGAAAATGCTATTTATAAGGCATTTAAAGATGTGGAGTGGTTTAGGACATACAAGTTTCCACAAAAATCGGAACTTTTAGGCGAGGTAAAAATGTCGGTTACGCAAATAAATGCAGGTTATCAGCATAATATAATTCCTGATAAATGTACTTTTGTAGTTGATGTAAGAAGCAATGAAAAATACTCGAATGGAGAACTGCTTAAAATTATTGTAGAAAATACAGATTGTGAAGTGAAAGCGCGCTCAACACGTCTTAGTTCATCATTTACACCTCCCGACCATCCATTTCTGATAAAGGCTATAAAACTTAAGCTTATTCCATACGGTTCACCTACATTGTCTGATCAGGCACTCATTTCGTGTCCGAGCGTTAAAATAGGTCCTGGCGATTCAGCACGCTCACATACTTCAGACGAATATATAATGTTTTCTGAAATTGAGCATGCCATTGAATTATACGTAAAAATTCTTGATGGATTGAAGATTTAAACAGTTTAAATTCATTTTACCGCACCTTTTGACATTTTTACCGCATTTTTAATTTGTTACAGTACAGGAATACCTAATTTTGTCTTGATAGAGTATAGTTTTTTTAAGTATTTCCTTATATTTTTATGTACAGAAAAATAAAATTCTTCACTGCTTGTGGAGTTTTTATAATTTTGAGCATACAAAATTCATATTCTCAAACGAATATGAATATTGTTTTATTAAACGGCTCAGACGAAAAAATTCCACTAACTGACATTCAAACTCTTCGATTCATCAACAGTGGCTTGAATGTGTTTTTAATGTCTGGTATTAATTCTGTTTACGATTTATCGCAAATTAAGAAGATTACTTTTAAAACTATTTCAGCAACTTCAAACTTAGGAGCCGAATCAGACCTTCAGGTTTTTCCTAATCCCGTAAGAAATATTTTATTTTTGAAGAATGCCGTACAATTATCCGGTATTATAACCATTTACACCGTTGACGGCAGAAAAATATTTGAGAAAAATTATTCTCAAAACGAAGGATTAGATGTAAGTTCTTTATCGAAGGGTGTTTATGTTTTAAGGCTTAACAATCAAGCGCTTAAATTCTCGAAACAATGAAAAAAACTATCGTATCATTAACTTTGGCAGCAATCTTGGTAACGATTCTTTTTGCAGAAGAGCGATTGTTTATTTATCGTACGGATAGCTCTGTTACAAGTTACAGTGTAAGCGCAATTGACAGTATAAAGTTTGCAGATAACCAAACTGCGATACAACTTTTTTTTATCGATAAAAACAAAACAACCTATCCAATTAACGAAATTGACAGTTTGGTTTTTGCCGGAACTCCCGATACTGTAAAAGTAACCTATAATGGCAATTCTGCAATTGTACAAAACCCACTTAACGGAGCAGGAGTGGACATAACAGTAAATGGCGCTGATGTAATTGTTTTTTCTTCACTCACCGACAATCAGGTGATATATCTATTGAAAGGTAATTCCACCGATGGCATGTTTAAAATCTACAGTACATTTAAATTCGAAATAAATCTTGCCGGATTAACTCTGACAAATAACGATGGACCTGCCATAAATATACAGTCAAAAAAACGTGTTGATTTCAAACTGGCAGCCGGAACCTCCAATACACTAATCGATGGTTCGAGTTATGCAAGCTCAACAGAAGATCAGAAAGGAACAATTTTCAGCGAAGGACAATTAGTTTTTAACGGAAACGGAGCGCTTTCAGTAAAAGGAAATAAAGGTCACGCCATTTGCAGTGATGATTATATTGAAATTGAAGGTGGTAATATTACCATTACGGGTGCCGCAAAAGATGGTATTCACTCAAAAGATCATTTTAATCTGGAAGGTGGTACATTGAACATAAATGCTACGGGCGATGCTGTCGAATGTGAAACAGGAAAAATTAAAATCGAAGGCGGGTATCTGACATCAACTACTGCAAGCGCAGATGCAAAAGGACTTAAATGCGATAGTACTTTTACAATGACAGGAGGCTCTTTAAATCTGACTGTGAACGGTAATCAGGGCAAAGGCATAAAATCTATTGATAAAATTAATATTTCAGGTGGTAATATCACAATTAATGCTTCGGGCGGTGTAGTATTAGCTGCTCTGGGTTCAGGTTTTGAACCTTCCTATTGTACTGCTATAAAGTGCGATTCAACCATCAACATTTCAGGTGCTACAATTACAATAACTGCAACAGGAACCGCAGGAAAAGGTATTTCTTCGGATAATAACATCAATATCACCGGTGGTACAATAAAAATCACAACATCAGGGAATGGTGGAACTTATACAAATTATTTAGGCGTTACAGATGCATATGCAAGTTCGGCTATCGATGCCGACGGAACCATCAATGTACTATCAGGTGAAATTAATATTACTACTTCAGGTACCGCAGTAAAAGGAATATCTGCTGATGGAGCAATTACTTTTGGAAACGTAATGAACAGCCCGAATATAAATATTTCCAATTCCGGCACAAAAATGCTCGTTTCAGGAACTGCTAATTACACCACGGCAGTATATGCTGAACCTAAAAACATCAAGAGTAATGGCAGTATTACAATAAATAATGGAACATTTACTTTGTCGTGCACACAACAAGGTTCTGAGTTAATTGACAGCGACACTGACATTACTGTTAATGGAGGAACCTTCACTATGACATTGGGAGGCAATCAATCCAAAGGATTTAATGCTACCGGAACAATTAATTTCAACGGGGGAACAATTGGTGTTACTGCATCGGGTGGAGTAGTGTCCGAAAATGTTACTGCTGCAACTTACGATCCCTCGTACTGTACAGCAATAAAAAGTACCGGTACAACTAATATTAATGGAAGTAATATCACTATTATGCATACCGGTGCAGCAGGGAAAGGCATTTCTGCAGATGCAGATATTAAGATACTTAGTGGCACAATAAAAATTTCCACTTCAGGAACCGGCGCAACGTATAAGAATGCATCCAATGTGACGGATTCGTATAATGCAACATGTATAACAACCGATGGTAATCTGATTATTAAAGATGGTTCAATATCATGTAGCAGCTCGGGAAGTGGAGGTAAAACCATTTCTGCTTTTGGTACAATTACACTTGGTGAAATAAATTATGTTCCCACTATAAATTTAACCACAACCGGAGCTAAATTTTTGGTTTCTGGTTCTGATTATTGTCACCCCAAAGCACTGAAAGCAGATGGAACAATTACCATAAATAATTGTGCTATGACAATTAACTCTTCCGATGATGGAATTCATTCTGAAACTTCGATAACAATTAATAATGGAGATATTACTATTATAAACTCTTTGGAAGGCATCGAAAGTAAGTATATTTACCTTAATGGAGGGACAACCAATGTAACTGCATCAAACGATGGACTCAATGCCACAATGGGACTACAAGCAGGTGGAACAGAATCAAATGACAATAGCCTTCTTTCAATTTCCGGTGGCACTCACTTTGTAAATGCCACCAATGGCGATGCAATTGACAGTAATGGAAATTTTTTGATGACAGGTGGAACCGTTTTTGCCAACGGACCAAACAGCGGAATGGAAGAGGCTGTGGATTTCAACGGTAGTTTTAACATGAATGGCGGCACTTTTATTGGCGTTGGTTCGAATTCGAATATGACAAAAGCGATGAGCACAACATCAACACAAGCAAATATGTATATTTCAACTTCCAGTATGGTAGCGAGTACAACGTTGATGACTGTTACGATTGGTGGAGTTGCAACTGCCTGTTTTAAACCGAAAGTCGGTGGTTATAAGTTTTTAATTTCAACTCCTCAAATGACAAAAGGCGCCGCTTATGTAATTTATACCGGTGGAACATATACGGGAGGAACATTCGTAAATAATTTGTATCAGAATGGCACCTTTTCAACTACAGGGGCAACTGCAAAAAAATCGGGCACTTTATCAACAACAGCGACAGTGAATTCAATTTCCTTCTAAAATAATTTCCTTGATTTCAAACATCAATAGATTTAATGTTTTTACGAAATTTATTTTCTTTTATAAAAACTTTTTCAGTTTAACAATGAAAAACTTTTTTCACACATTACCGTGATAAAGAAGACAAAACAGTGATTATAAGTTAAATCAAAGTGAAAAAATATGTTTCTTTATATCACTAAAATGTTTTGGGAATAATAATTTCTCAGAAGATATAATTCAAATGGTAATTTATCAGCCTTCTTTCTGATTATTATTGATTTGTTGTTGCAATAGAGTTTTAATTTCAAGAAGTTCCTGTTTTAACTCTGCAATTTCTTTTTCTGCCTTCAGATTGATTTTATAATCATTTTCTGCTCTGATTTCAGCATGTTTACCTTGCAGGTTTTGACCGATCATTATCAACGGCATTAAAAAAATTTGAAACATATTAGAAATAAATAGCCATAAAACGAAAGCAGGATAAGGATCGAAACGTAACTTGACCGGAGCAAACATATTCCAACTAAGCCAACTTACCGTCCAAATAAAAATGATAAAAAAGAAACCCATGGTACCAACTTTGTTGGTAATCCAGATAGCAATTTTTTCGGACTCTTTCAGTAATTCCCGATAAATGTGATTCGCATTTTTTATTTCCATGATAGAAGTTTTTATGGTTATACAAGCAACGTAATAAACTAGGAAAGATTTCTAATTACTAAATATAAAATTTTGGTTTTTTGATTTTCTAACTGTTTTAACTCATTTATTTCTAATAATCTATAACATTCATTGCCAACAAATTTATTTCATCGTTTAAACTTCAGTTATTAAACGTGATAAAATAAACTTCTGCAAAATTATTACAATCTTATGAGATTTCTGCTTTCGAGTATTGTTCTTTGAACTTTAAATGAATTTCTTGCATATTTTTTCTTGTTTATTGTTGATCCAACACTGAAGCGCAATTTGGTTTATTAAATAACTTGTTGGGCAAAAGCTACGAAATACCCAAAAATTCTATATTTCCTTTATAGAGCTAATTACTTGCAATTATCAGCAAATCATAGCAGAGGGAATTTTATAAACTCTTTAAAAATGTCATTTCTAAACACCGTGTTGGTATTAAAATTAAATTTTCAAAAACAAAATTTAAACGCTTTTCATGCAATTAAGGTTTAATCCTTAAAAAAATCAATTTAGCGCTTTAATAAAAATATTTATATTAACCAGAAAGTTAAAAAAATATTTTTGTTTCTAATTTCAAATTATTATATATATTTGCAAGATAATTAATTAACCGAAACATTCATTTCGTAGGCAGATTTATTTGTTTAAACAATTTACCAATGGTGTAACTAAAAATGTTTTCTCAAGTTATTTCAAATAGACTCTTTAAACGAAATCTAAGTCATAAACAAAAATTTACTCATCATGAAAAAAACTACTTTTTTATTTTTAGCGGTTTTATTCGGAACTGCTTTTGTTTCGGCTGCTACGGGCTGGTAGAACGATTTTTTAACTATTAAGGTTAACGGAGTTGAGACTCCCAATAACTATTATTTGTCCGATTCTGATCCTGCATCCGGTGCAACAGCGTTAAATGGTGCCAACTTTGGTACAGTCTCAAGTCTTGAAATAACAGGATGTGACATGAAATATTGGAGCGATACCCAGGATCGTACAGGTGGAGCTTTTTACTACATGATAAAAAATGCTGATGGTAGTGTTCTAATTACCTCGCCTGTCGAAGTATTATGGGATCAAACTGCATTAGGTGGAAACGATTATCAAGGAACAAAAAACACTTCCATCAATATTACGAATTTAATTTTGGCAAACGGAACCTATCAACTCCACGTTTGGGCAAAAAGTTGGGGAACCAATCAGGGCGATAGCTGGTTATCGAATTCAAGTGCCAATTATGTTTCTACTTTTACCGTTAGCCGTCCGGTAATTGTGAATGGAGCTTCCGGAATTGCAGATAATACTTCATATCCAACACTGAAAGCTGCATTCGATGCTATAAATGCACAAACGGATCAAACCCGAAAAGATATTGAAATTCAAATTGCCGGTAGTACAACAGAAACTGCTTCTGCAATACTTTATCAACCAACAGTTGCAAGTTGGAATTCGCTTACAATTTATCCAACGGCTACTGCTACCATTTCCGGTGGATTTGTAGGTGCGCTTATCGATTTAGATGGTGCAGATAATGTATAACCATTAACGGCAGATTAAACAAAAACGGTGCGGCAAAATCACTTACAATTTCTCACACCAGCAATGCTGATAATGCGAACAGAACAATCCGTTTATACCACGATGCAACTTATAATACTATTCAGTATGCAACTATTACAGGTAAATGTCCATCAACTGGTGCTGGTGTAATTTTCTTTTCAACTGCTTCAGGTGCTGATGGTAATGATAATAATATTATTGAATATTGTGATATCAATGCTATGGGTGAAGCTGCTGTGGGTATAGGTTCTGCCGGTACTACGGATAAGTCAAACAGTGGGAACATAATACGTAACAACAATATTTTTGATTTTTATTTAGGAAATACATCAACAAATTCAACATATGGAATAAATATTGGCATGAATAATACCGATTGGACAATTTCCGAAAACAGTCTTTATCAGACTACAGCACGAAGCTACAACGCTACCACCAATGCATTTCATTACAGAATTTATATTTCTGCTGCTACAGGAAGTGGTGTGAATTTTACTATCACAGATAATTACATTGGAGGCTCAGCTCCTTTGGCTTCCGGTACTCCATGGACTGTTACAGGTGGACAAGGTCGTCCGGTTCCTTTATATACATCTTTTGGTACTACTGCTGCATCGAGTGTACAGGGAAATATAATTACAAATTTTGATATTACAACTGATTTTGTTACAAATGGTAGTTCAGCCTTTATTGGGTACTGGCATGCTGCTGGAAGCGTTAATGTTGGAACTGTTACAGGAAACACTATAGGTTCAACAAATTCAACCGGATCTATTGTAGTGAAATACAATAGTGCAGCAGTTGGTGCATTAACTGTGGGAATAAACATTGTTACAGCAAACACAGCTACAATGGTGTTTTCAAACAATAAAATTGGTGGTATTATAGCTGATTATTTGAATACTGTAAACAGAGGACATTTATATGCAATAAGTACCAGCGGTGCAGGTGCTCTGACATTGACAAATAATATTATTGGGAGTGAAACGGTTGCAACAGCATCGAACACAAAGGTTCAACTTACACAGCTGGACAAGTTAATTTACGAGGCATTACAATGGGTAATATTGGAATAACTGCAACGGGAAATATTATTGCGAATCTAAAAGCATCTTCAACAGGAGCTATGGCAGTTAATGGAATTTATTGTAATGGAGCAGGTGTTAATAACTTTAGCAACAATATAATTCGTGATATTAAATCGGATGGAACAAGAGTTATTACAACACAGGGAATAGATGCCGGATTAATAGGATTAGTTTTGAATTCAAATAGTTCCGGAAACACAATTTCTGGTAATACTATTTACAATTTGGAAAACAATAATTCTACAGTTGCTACAGATGTTTATGGTATTAATAATCATACAATAAGCGCCACAACTGTTACTTCAATTGAAGCCAATAAAATATACAATTTGAAAACCGCCTCAACAAATACAGCCGCTAATGTTGTTGGTATTTCAATCACCCGAGGGTTAACCAAAACCGTCAATAATATGATTAGTTTGGGCGATGGAATTTCAAATGCTGTGGCTATTGTCGGAATCCGTAAACTTGGAACTGCTGTTACTCAAAATAATAATTTTTTTCACAATACTGTTTCAATTACCGGTTCTGAAGTTGGTGCGGCTGGAACAAGCTATACGGCTGCTTTTGCAAAAGTATATTCTGCTACCGATCAGGTTAAAAATAATATTTTCATCAACAAACGTTCAAATGCAACCGGCAATAACCAAAAACATTATGCTTTGTTTGTGAATGATTTAACAACATTTACATCGGACTATAATGTAATGAAATCACCGGGTACGGGTGGATTAATAGCAGCCAATGGAGCAACAGATTATCCCACTTTAGGTGAATGGCAAACCGGAAGCAGCAAAGATTTGAATTCTAAAGAGTCTGGAGTAAACTTTGTTAATGCAGTTGCCGGCGATTTAAGATTAACCGGCGATTCTGAACACGATGACCACTTAGCTGTTCCGATTTTAGCAGAAGTTTCTGTCGATTTTTTTGGCACTTCAAGAGCAGCTACGCCTCCTTATACTTACGCAGGAGCACATCAATCTGTCATGCCTTTCTACTGGACTTCAATTGAGTTTCCATCCAGTTCACACCGTATTCTCAATACATACGAAGGCATTGCAATAGAGCTTACTAACGAAGCTACTATTGAACTTTACAACGTAAATGGTATATTGATAGATAAAACAAGAACTTCAGGCGTTTACAAAAAAAAACCTTAACAAAGGTATTTACATTATCAATATTAATAGTGAAGTGATTAAATTTGTGAAATAAAACTTTATAGTCTTTAAGTGATAATATAAGAGCCGTCTTTCTGAAAGCATGAAAGACGGTTTTTATTGATTTTCACTACTGACCGACAAACATATTTAGAAAAAAAATAGGGCAAACGCCAAAGCAT
>CAYNGF010000127.1:0-9552 GCA_964396515.1 uncultured Paludibacter sp. | reverse complement strand
TTTCCCCTGAACTCACAAATGGAGTGATGGGTTGTCCATCCGATTACCGGTGTAAGAATAATTCCCCGATATGTAAAAGGTCCGTAAGGATTATCGCCTATAGCATAACAGAGATAATGCGTATTTCCGGTTGAATACGAAAAATAATATTTCCCGTTGTATTTGTGCATCCACGAAGCTTCGAAAAAACGTCGATCGTGGTCGCCGGCTTTAAGTTGTTCTCCGTTTTCGTCAAGAATTACCAAATCGCGAGGCTCTTCGGCAAACTCAAGCATGTTATCGGAAAGTTTCACAACTTTCGGACAAAGTGCAGGTTCATTATCGTCAGGTTCGTGGCCACATTCAATAGCTTTGTTGGCGCGATAACGTTGTAATTGCCCGCCCCACAAACCACCGAAATACATAAAATGAGTATCGTCATTTTCTTTGAAAACACATGGATCGATGGAATAACTTCCTTTGATGGGTGCATCTTCTGCCCTAAAAGGGCCTTCGGGTTTATCACTTACAGCCACTCCGATGTGAAAAATATCGTTACGATCTTTCAACGAAAAATAAAGATAATATTTTCCATTTTTAAAGGCAACATCGCTATCCCACAACTGCCGACCTGACCATGGAATCGATGGAACATCGAGTATCACGCCGTGATCGGTAAGTTCGCTATTTTCGATATCATCAGTTGAATATACATGATAATCACGCATATCGAAATGGTCGCCGTTATCATTCTCCGGAATTCCGGATTCTATGTCGTGCGATGGATAAATATACAAACGGCCATTAAAAACGTGTGCCGCAGGATCGGCCATAAATAAATCAGGAATAAGATATTTCGGTGTTTTCATAAAATCAGTAACAATTACAACTTTCAAGCAGAGCTAATTAAGATTGGTCATGTCAAGCAACTTTTTTACAATTGGTTTAGCCTCATAATTTCTATCGAAAAATAGCGGATAATCAGTACGTCCTCTGATAGGAAAATTATTTTTCCATGAATCTTTATCAGTCAATCCCCAGAAGGTTACGCGACTGATTTTATCGCTATGACGAAAAAATACCTTGAAAAAATCTAAATATCTGTTTTCCCACTCAATCATTTTATCGGTAGGAACACCATTTTTATAAGGATTCATTATCTCCTGATAATCTGCAGTATTTGAGATATCAGCACTTGCTTTAGAGAAAGGATTGGGCAAAATACTCAAATCGAGTTCTGTTATCATTACTTTAACCCCGGTTGACGAAAATGCAATAATACTTTTTTCAAATTCTTCAACCGAAGGGAAATCCATCATTAAATGTCCTTGCATGCCAATACCATCAATTTTGACTCCTTGCGCTTTGAGATTTTTAACCATTGCAATAACTGCATCGCGCTTTTTCTGAATAGCCATATTATAATCGTTGTAATAAAATTCTGCCTGAGGGTCAGCTTCGCGAGCAAATTCGAAGGCTAAACGGATAAAATCTTCGCCAAGAATCTGGTAAAATTTACTTTTTCGCCACGAACCATCGTCCTCAATGGCTTCATTCACTACATCCCAGCCGTGTACTCGACCCTTATAACGTGAAACAACCGTTTGAATATGTTTTTTCATTCTCTCCTTTAACACTTCCGGAGTCACATCTTTCCCATTCTCATCAACAAAAAACCATTTTGGCACTTGTGAATGCCAAATAAGTGTATGGCCAACGATGAACATGTTGTTATCTTGCCCAAATTTTACAAATTGATCGGGAAGCGCAAAATCAAATTCACCTTCAACAGGCTGAATCATTTCGCTTTTCATAATATTTTCAGCAACAATTGAATTAAAATGCTTTTTTATTAAATTTATCGCTACAGAGTCACGTCCTGTTATCTGTGACGTATTCATAGCTGTACCTACGAGAAATTTACCTTTCATTGATTCTTTCAATCCTATTTCCGATTTTGGTTTACAGGAAATCATATTTGATGAGATTAAAGCACTAAAAAATAGCGCTTTAATTAAAAATATTAATCTCATATATCAATTTTAAATTATTTGTATTATTCAATTTAATTGTTTTCTCTTCGTTTTTTTAAATCAGTTTCTATCTGAGTTTCCATTTTTTTATCGATAACATAAAAAAACAATAACCCAACACCAATTAAAAAGGGTATTGAAGGAAATATACTTACAAGCATACGTGCTCCTTGAGCAACCGTTTCAGGTTGTGTAATAATTTCTCCAACTGCTACATTATCACGTGGAATATATCCATATAAGCCCAGAATACTTGTTAAAAGTGCACCTCCGATAGATAATCCTGCTTTGAGTCCTACCATCATTGCTGAAAATATTATACCGGTAGCACGACGGTTTGTTTTCCATTCAGAATAATCAGCTACATCGGCAATCATGGCCCAAAGCAAAGGTATTGTAATACCGTAAGAAAAACCATGCAATATTTGCGCAGCAAACATTAACTGTACATTCTCGGGTTTGAAAAAGTAAAAAACCAACACAAAAAGCGTGGCTACAAGCAAACTATATTTATAAACATCTCTTTTACCATATTTATCAGCAAGGCGTTTTGAAAAAGAAATACCAATAATCATAAAAATTATACCACCGGCATTAAATAAACCAAAACCAGCTGAAACCGGATCGGAACCGAAAAAGTTTATACCCAAATCAGAAAAAACTCTTATTACCGGACTAATAAACTTCGTAAGGGCATCTTGGTTAACAAAATTATTAAAATAATACACATATGAACCACCTTTCATCGAAAGAGTTATGAAAACAAGTATTGTAATTACAAGCATTATTATCCATGGGCGGTTTTTCGATAAATCTGCCAAATCTTCTTTTAGAGAAGATTTTTGTTCGGGTTTGGGAACAATACGTTCACGTGTTGTGAAAAATGTTATAAGTAGTAATACTGTACCAACAATTGCCAGCCAGGTCATTACTAATTCTATACCTACAGAGCGATCACCTTTGCCTGCATATTCAATAATTGGCAACATAAATACCTGCACAAAAAACTGAGCAATCATTACTGCAACAAATCTGTACGAAGATATACTGTTTCGTTCAGACATATCGCCTGTAATTACGCCACTTAAGGCTGCATAAGGCAAATTGTTGGCAGCATATAATAATAATAAGAAAGTATAGGTAATAGCAGCGTAAATTAGTTTACCTTTATATGCAAACTGAGGAGTAGAAAACGCGAGAAAGGCAACTACACCAAGAGGAACGGCAGTAAAGAGAATCCATGGACGAAATTTTCCCCATTTTGAGTTTGTACGGTCAGATAGCGCACCAAGTATTGGATTAAATATAAAAGCTGCAATCAAACCTACCACAAGCATGATAATCGATGCATCTGCATTTTTCAAACCGTATATATCGGTATAAAAATAAGCGAGGTAAGTTATTAATGTTTGAAATACAAGATTGGCAGCCAAATCGCCCAGACTGTATCCCAATTTTTCGAAAAACGATACTTTATGAGATGTAGGATTCATAAGTGTATATATTTGAAGTATCTTTATATTTTTTTTATTCACGAAATCAATATACTTGAATTTCAACAGTTAATTCAATGAGAATATAAAAATTTGTGCAGATAATCAGAAAAATAATTAATTAATATGAAGTAACAGTGTTTCATTCAAATTTTGGTTTTATACTAAAAAGTTAAACTTCACAGTAAAAATCTGAAAATTAGCTGTTATAATTACGTGATAAAACTGTAGTTAAAAGAGATATTTGCTGAAAGTATAAAATTGAAAAAAAATTCGTGTGATTATTGTGTGATTGATGTATTTTCTCATTGCTTCTATTAAAATCCGACTAACCCTAATTGTGAGTTAGTCGGATTCGGTCTTTAATTAATAATCATCTCTAAATACCTTAAACTAACACTCAAAAGCTTAAAAATATAATTTATTAGAAAACGAATTAATAACCGGGATTCTGATAAGCTGCTTTTTCGGCATCAGTCATTTCCATGCCATCAATCTGACCTGAAGGAATTGGACGTAAGTAATGTTTAGGTTCAATAGTTCTTGTAACCGTAACAGGAGTCCGATCACCATATCCACTACCACAAATTTGATATGAACCCGCAAGTTCATTCCATTTTTGAGTACGAACCAAATCGAACCAACGATAACCTTCACCATAATATTCGCGTGAACGTTCAGCCAAAATATAGTTAATATCAATCGTTGCAGGAGTTGCAGCAATCATTGCAGCACTGTTATCGGCTACTTTTGCTACATTTCCGTTATTATTCCAACGCCATTTTCCGGCACGTTCTCTGATAACAAGAATCAATTCACGAGCACTTTTACCTGCTTTAGTAGTTGCGCCTTTAACTGCAGCTTCGGCAGCAATAAAATAAAGTTCTGAAAATTTTGCTATATTGAACGGACGAGTACTAGCAGCATTTGGTTGACCCAACCCTGTTCCATTATCGGTACGATATGGACCAAGTTTCCAAAGCCCGGGATAAGTAATACGGCTTATGCCACTAGGGCCTATTACAAAATCTGCTCTACCGGGTAAAACTCCGGCACCAATATTAGCATTAGAAGTAGCATAAACAATATTTGGATCGTCTTCATTTAAGAATGTAAGCACAGCATCGCCGGGAGCAATACTCAGTCCATTAGCGTTCACTAATGTTGGAGTTGTATTACCTGCTTTATTCCAGTTGCCTCGATAAGTTGTTGTAAAAGTACCATCGTAACGGGAATCGTTGGTTTTATCTGCAAAAGTGTTTTTAATTACATTTTGTGTTGGACACATTCTTGTCCATGGACGTCCGAGTGCCTGAACCGCTTCGCGCTGAACTGAGCTAACTCCTGAACTGCGAATATTGGTATAATTCCATGTCATCATCCAACCTGCAAAATTATCAGGCGCTCCACCGCTGCCATAAGTCAAACTACCTGCATTATATTTTTCACTTGCTTCGGTATGATCGGCATAAAGCAGAATTTCTTTATTTCTGTCATTTGAACCTAAATTCACATCATAGAAATTTGCCAACAAACCATATGATCCAGGATTTTCAATGGCAGTAACAGCTACGTCATACGCTTGCTGAAAATACCATGCAGCATTTTTACCATCAGGGTCAACCCTGTCAGCAGCAGGATAAGTAGGTATGTTATTAGGGTTTTGCAACCACCAACCATAAGTGAGATAGGCTTTAGCTAAATATAGACGTGCAACAGTTTTGGTAACTGTACCTGTTAAACGACTCTTTTCAGGTAAATCGTTCACTGCTTTTATAAGATCAGGGAAAATGGCTTTAGTATAAACTTCGGGTACAGTATTTCGTACCGAAGTTCTTACAGGAGCTGTATTAAATTTTAGTTCGCCGGCTCCCAAATCAAGTGGAACACCACCAAATGTTTGTACTAAAAGGAAATAGTCAAACGCTCTGAAAAATCGAGCCTCGGCAATTAAAGCATTAGAAATGGTACCAACAGCTTCGGCATTTTCAATAATACCATTTGCTGTATTGATATTTGGAAATGCAGCATACCATAAAACATCACTTCTACTGCTTGCAGGAGTTAATGACCCAACTCCAGACAAATCCATATCTTTAAAATTACCATCAGCGCTTTGTGCATAGGTAACTTCATCGGTTCCGGTTAAGCAACTATTATAGTAGTAAGCCTGACCATAAATATAACGTAAATGTGCATACAACGAAGTAATACCACCCATTACACCTTTCTCAGTTTTGAAAAAACCAGGTGTAAAAATACTGCGTGGCTTTTCTTCCAGAATTTCGGTACAAGCAACCATTAACATTACCAAAACAGTTGCTAAAATTTTTGATTTTATATTAATTTTATTCATTGTAATTCTTTATTAAAAAGTTAAACTAAGTCCTACTAAGAAATTACGTGTCGAAGGTGTGTTTGTACCTATTGTAAGGATACGCCTCAGGTTCCATGAATATGAAACAGCTGCATTTTCGTTTCCATAAGAGTTGCTTTCTGGATCCAAACCGGTTTCGCTATGATAAGGCGAGAATAAAACCAAAGGATTCGCAGCAGTTGTGTAGAGGCGAAGTTTGCTGATTCCTGCATCTTTTAACCATTTCTGGTTGAAGTTATACCCTAAAGTAATGGTACGAATTTTTACATAAGAAGCATCGAACAAACCTAACGTTGAGCCAAATTTGGGATTATCACCATCTTGAATACCACCTGGCTTCGGATATTTTGCATCAGTGTTTTCAGGTGTCCAGTAGTCCACTTTCACATTCCCTCTGCGTCCTGTTAACATATTAAGATATCCACCGGAAGAATACAAAGTACTTATTAATTTTCCTCCCCCTCTGAAAGCACCAACAAGACTTAAATCGAATCCTTTATAGGCTACCCGGGTATTGAAACCTCCCATGAAAGCCGGGTCCAAATCAATAATCTGACGGTCTTCAGTGTTTATTGCTCTTTTAGGAGAACCATCTTCGTTATAACCACCTGTATATTTTACTTTAATCATACCTACGTTGCCGCCAGGCACTAATTTTTGTAGATATTGATAGTCAGGATCGGTTTCGTTCCAAAGACCAATTTTTTCATAATCGTAAACCACATTCAAAGAATGACCTACAAACCACCAGTTGGCTTCATCTTTTTGCTGACCTGAAGCAAGAGCAGTCAAAGTATTTTTATTTGTGTAGAAGTTAACGCCTGCATCCCATGTAAAACCGCCAACATTTTCAAGAATTACTCCATTTAGAGTTACTTCCCAACCTTTATTTTGGGTTTGACCTATATTGGCTGTGTAACCGCTAACACCGGAAGTAGCCGGTAAACCTAAACCGATTAAAATATCTTTTGTATTGGTTTTATAATATTCAATCGTACCGGTAAGTCTGTTTTTGAATAATCCAAAATCGATACCATAGTTCATTGTTTCAGAAAATTCCCAACCCAAGTTTTCGTTAGGTAATTGCGATACATAATAACCCATTGAATAAG
Organism: uncultured Paludibacter sp.; assembly: GCA_964396515.1. GTDB lineage: Bacteria > Bacteroidota > Bacteroidia > Bacteroidales > Paludibacteraceae > Paludibacter. Next base: position 2,558 of record CAYNGF010000127.1, on the reverse strand, counting down.
TAGTACCAAAATTGTAGGGTCGGGTAGCTAAACGACCTAATGTAGCATAAGGCGCAACGGATTGGTTCGAGGTCTGTCCAAAACCTACACGTAACTTCAGCAGGTCAACAACATTAACATCGCTCATAAACGATTCGTTTTTAATATTCCAACCGGCTGATATTGCGGGATAAGTGTGCCATTTATGTCCGGTAGCCAATCTTGAAGAAGCATCCGAACGAAGTGTAGCACTTAACATATAACGATTGTCATACGAATACATTATACGACCCATGTACGAAATCAAACCGCTTACTTCATAACCCTGATAATCGGGATTAATTGTAATTTTGTCACCTGGGGCTTGCCCTAAATTATAAAACTGTAATGCATCGGAAGGAATATCTGTAGCAGAAACATATGAACTATTATAAGATTTTTGTTCAGCAGAATACATTGCAACAGCATTAACCTGATGTTTTTCGGCAAAAGTGCGATCATAAGTTAAAAGATTTTCAATTGTCCAATTGGTTAATAATGAATTACTTATGGAAGCGACAGATGGAGTTGTAGCATTTGAAGCAAAAACACCTTCGCCGGTATAACTACCACCATTGGTCATACGGAAGTCGGCACCTATATTTGTACGTAGTTTCAAACCTTCTACACCAGGAACTTTTAATTCGCCATATACATTATTGTACGAACTGAAAGCTTTGGTTTGATCAATCCACTGATCGCCCAATCCGGCAATTATATCTCTGGTATATACAAATTGATCATCCAATGGCATTTTCACAATTCTTTTCATTGTGCCATCAGTATTGTATGGATTTGCAATTGGCGACATACTCAAAACGCCATATAAACCCAAATTATTACCCATATTTACCGCAAAATTATTGTTGGTAGTGAATCCGAAACTAATATATTTTCCAATTTCCTGTTCAAGTTTTCCACGGAAAGAATAACGTGTATAATCCTGACCATACATTACTGATTTATCGTTGTTATAACCAATTCCAAATCTGTAATTTGACTTCTCGGTACTTCCTGTAACGCTAATATCATGATTTGAAACAAAACCCTGACGGTAATATAAATCCTGCCAGTCGATATCAACATCGTTCGATTCGTCAACACCATTTGTAAACTTGTTTGCTAAAGTCCGAAGTTCGATGAATTCCTTCGCATTCATCATTGGATACTTAATTGCATTCTTAACGCCAAAATAATTATTGTACGTTACTTGTGCTTTCAATCCTTTTTGGCCTTTATTAGTTGTCACCAGAATAACACCATTCGCACCACGAGATCCATAAATAGCAGTAGCTGATGCATCCTTCAAAACGTCAATTGTTTTTATATCATCGGTGCTCAAATCGCTCAATGAACCAGCGAATGGTATTCCATCAAGTACAATCAACGGATCATTGCTTGCACTTAACGAACGAGTTCCACGAATGCGTATTTGCATAGTTGCACCGGGTTTTGTTGATGTCTGCTCCAGGTTAACCCCTGCAATACGACCTTGCAAAGCTTGGGTAACATTTGATGAAGGTACTTCGCGAATTATATCTCCCTTTATCGATGCTACCGAACCTGTTACAGCTTCTTTACGTACAGAACCGTAACCGATAACAATCACTTCTTCCAATGCTTTAGTGTCTTCATTAAGAACAGCATTAATTACACTTTTGCCATTAACATCTAAAATTAATGTTTCATATCCTAAATAAGAAAAACTTAATTGGGATTTTGGAGATACATTTAATGTATAAGCTCCGTTTACATTCGTTATTGTTCCATTAGAAGTTCCTACTTCTAATACGTTCACTCCAATTAACTCGTTACCATTTACATCTTTTACAATGCCTTTCACGGTTAATTTCTGAGAATATAAATTCAGAGTGAAAAATGTTAATAAAAATACAAGGCTTAATGACCTGATTTGCTTAGTGATTTTCATGTTTTGATTTCATTTAAATTTTTAATTTGAATTTTTAATAAATAATTAGATTGTTGGATGATTAATTTTTTAGTTTGTCATGTTTTCATTTTATTTCATTTTTATTTTAGTGATTAAAAATAATTATTCGCTTTACAAACATACTACAATTTAGATTTTTTATGTGTAGAAATAGTTTCACAAGTATTTTTGTCTGTAACATTTGTTTTCTTTAAGTTACATTTTTATTGTTTTAGGTTACATCCAATATTAGGTTAGCATTCTAATCATTTTAAAATTGAACTTTTAAAAAAAAAATTTTATAAAAGTAAGTTGTTATAAATATGCTTATACCAAATCGAGGCTATCTTAAAAATTTAGACAGTCTTTAATTTTAACGTACATTTTTACTATTGGTTAACAAACATCTTTAATAGAAATTAAATCAGTTAAATACCTGAATATTAATCTATTAAATTGCTTAATATTTTTTTTAGTTACCGATAATTGATAAAAAAGTTCTCAATTGAAACGAACAAAAATCAAAATTCAATTTTAATTTAAAACTCATTATCTCAATAGTCCGTTAGAAAAAATATAACATTAAGCGGCTTTAGTGCCGAAATACAGT
>CAYNGF010000126.1:0-9728 GCA_964396515.1 uncultured Paludibacter sp. | reverse complement strand
TTAAAATTTCACGCGCAATATTTTGATTATCGGTTTTAAAATTATGAATTTCTAAATCAGATGCGAGAAAAATATCAGAAAATTCACTTTTAAAAGCAGTATCATTTTTAAACTTCAAATCATCAACAATGACTTCGAGATCTTCTGTATTGATACCTATTTTAGTCCAAGCTTCATGAACTAAGCTTTCATATTTCACTGAATTTGAACCATAGAAATATTTTTTTAATATTGATATCAAAAATGACTTTGAATAATCAGAATCTGGGTATTTTTTGTAGATTTTTAAGGCTTCGGAAAGTTGCTTCTTCATCCTCCCGTGTGGAGAAAATCTTGTTTTTAAAAACTCAGCAGTACGATTTATCATAGGTGTTTTATGTGAAAAAATTATTTTTTTGAAAATATATTAAATCGATCGCTGTTACATTTTGAATATTAACATAGAATTCAGTTTTAAATTCATTATTGCATTGGTAATTATATAATTACAGAATTAAATGTTTTGAGTATTTTTAAACCAATCCTTTTTTAACAAAAATACCATCGACCTGCATAAGTCTTTTTGTTTTAAAATCGGAATAACCATTTTCAATTGAAAAGAGTTCAAAGTTTCTTTCGTCAAGGTATTTTATCATTTCGCAAATAAGTAGTTCATTTTCGTACAAGGGTTGTATTGACATTTCAAGTTGTATAAGCTTAATATGGCTCAATGATTGTTGAGCTCCATCAATAACATTTTTTTCATACCCCTGAGTATCAATTTTTAACATCACATTATCATTTGATGTGCAAAATGATTGATAAATTGAATCAATAGCTTTAACGATAATTTCTTGTTTAGAAATATATTGAGATTCAGGAGCAGTTTTTAAATGATTAGGAAGCATTTTAAGCAATGAACTACTGAATGAATTTTGAGCTATGTTAATAACACTTTTTTCATCAGCATTTCCTATGGCATAATTAAAAACTGACCATTCTTTATCTTTTAGCGCATTTTTTTTAAGCTCTTCAAAAACGTCGTTAATTGGCTCAAAGGAAAGAATTTTGCCCATATATCCAAAATTTCTTATCTCAGTTGCGTACTGCCCGATATTTGCTCCAATATCGAATAGAACATTGATATCAAGCATTTTCATTAAATGCATACGTCTTAAAATATCATGAGAAGGATAAGAAATCAGTTCAAGATTGATTTTTTTCAAAAACCGATTTAGATAAGTTTTCATTGCTTCAGATAAATTTAATTATATATTATTTTTCATTTAATTCGTAACATTTTTCGATAAATAAATTAATATCAAAAAAATATTTTTCAACCAATTTTAATTTTTCATCATCAAAATCCCACCATTTTATGTTTTCGAGTTTATCAATTATATCTTTACTAAAACGGTATTTTTTTATTACAGCAGGTACACCACCCACTATGGCATAAGGTGGCACGTTTTTAGTAACAACCGCACCGGCACCAATTACTGCACCATTACCAATACTTACACCATCTAAAATGGTTACATTGGTGCCAATAAACACATCGTTGCCAATAATTACTCTTTTCGATTCAATTACCTTATTCTCTTTCGATAAACTTAATTTAACATGGGAAAATTTTGAATAAAATACTGGAGACGTACTAATACCATGAAGTGGATGAATGCCCGGACCCGAACATAAATTTGGTCCAATTGAACAAAATTTACCTATTTCTGTATTGGTTATATAAGAATTTTTACCTACATATGAATAGGCACCTACTTTTACATTTATCAAATAAAAAGGAGCAAAGTAAGTTGCTTTTTCTGAAATTATCGATTCAGAAAATTGTGATTTTACCATTGAATAACCTACAGTTTTATCAGGCAAAAACATTGGAGTATCAAAAAAACTTCCGATTAATTTCTGAAAAAAATATTTAATTTTGATGAGCATCTTTTATTTACTAGCTTAATTTTTTAAAACCATGGACCCTTATGATTAAATAACTTTTTTAATCTATGATTCAACCTATGTGGAATTCTTATAAATCCTTTAATACCAAAATTATAGGGTTGAATATATTTTTTTTGAAATAAAAAATCAGTTTTTTTATCCAGTTCAATAAAGGTAGGATGAATTATTGAATTCTGACTTTCTGAAGCAGTATTTTGATGGAGTAGTAAACTGTTCCCTATGGTATGAGTAGCATCCTGATCAGATCCAATATTTTTCACTAAATTATAATTTGGAATAATGGCCAGTTGTTTATTTTTCCAATTACTGAAATAAAACTGATAATCCCAGCATGATTCATTAAAACGATTTTTTTTTACATTTTCGAAAATATTATACCAATACTCTTTGACCCGGTAGTTTGAAAAATAATAATTTATACTCTTTTTAAACTCAGGTAGGGTAAAATCATTCAGATAATAATCGAATTGCATCCATGTTCTGCGCCAAGTTGCCCAACCCCAGGTTCCATGATGTCCGTTAGAAAAATAATAAGAAAAGTTTTTGTACTTTTTACTTTTAATATAATTTGTACCTCCAATAAATGATATTTTATAATTATCGCGATAATAATTCAACAACTCTGCACAATAATTAAAAAATTCGGCTTCAGGTATGCAGTCATCCTCGAGGATTATTCCTTCTTCTATCTGTTCAAAGAACCATGAAATTCCTGATGAGGGTCCTTTTCCGCAACCAAGATTAGTAGGTGAGAAAAAAGTTTTTAATTCGCAAGGCCAATTTATTTCATTAAAAACTGAACGTACTTCAGCACATTTCTGATTATCGGTAAGGTTTCCGTCTCGCGCACCATCCTGAAATATATATAAATAGGCAGGTTTCACCACCTTAAGCACCTCAAGTACCTGACGAATATAATGAGGTCTGTTAAAAGTTATCAGAAGCACAGGTGTTTGAAACATAACTGTATTTTTTATTCAGTTTAACTTTGTAAAACTTATAACTTACAAGTACCAAGGCTCCTGTAGTGAAAAGTTTTTTGTGAAAAAGAAATTTAACATTTTTTTCTACTCTTGTCTTTCCCAAATAATCGTTATAATCTGATTCGAGATTCTTATAAATTAGCTTCGAAATTTTTCTGATATCAAAAAATAAACGTATAAAATCTTTAGTTTTATAAGTATAAATTATATTATCGAACGGAATGAACGTTTTATACGGATTTAATGCCGAAAATACTACAAAACCGTTATCAATAATTCCTTCCTGCTTTACTTTTGACAGAAATCGGTCTTCGAAAATATAGGACATATTCCTGAAAGAACAAAAATGCAAAATTTTAGAAGAATATGCAAATTCTACATGTGTGTACATTACACAATTCCATATTCCTTCGAGAATTTTTACCGGACGGTTCATTGCAATATTTGCCTTTGCAAAAGCAGGTTGATCGATTGAAATTCCAATTTCACATCCTTCTTTCCAGTAAGTATGCCACAATTCATAAAGTTTATAATTTTCAGGAATATCCTTGACATAAATTACACCACTACTGAAATAAAATTCTTCTTCGTTGATATTCCAACCTATTTTTGTTGACAATTCCTTCACTTTTTCATACAGAAACCTATTAAATCGCTTTATGGGCAAATGCGATTCAGGAACTGCAGCAACAGGATATTTGCAATCATCAATTTCGGCAAGTGACTGCGTGATTATTGTGTCGCAATCAATAAAAAGAAAGTCACCATTCACCAAATTTCGTACATTTGTTTTGATCCACCGCGATTTATTCATCATAGTCATACTTTCATCAATAGGTACAACAATTTTTTCTGATATAAGGCCAAGTATTTGAGCTCTTTTCCCAACAAATATCGTATCTGTTACGTTGTCAACGATCAGAATTATGTGTGCCTCAGGATTGTAATGACGTGCTGTAAATACCGACAACAATGCCTGTTCGGGATAGTTTTTTTCCGGACTGCTTGTCAGTACATATACAAGTTTGGTTTTCATTACAATATAATTATAAAAATGATTAATCGAGGTATTGTTGTGCCCAAATCTCAAAACTGAACATCAAAAATAATGTAGTAATTTCATCGTTTGATGCATATGATAGATTTTGCATTATTTTATTGAGTTGTGAAACATTAAACAATCCACGTTTTTCTATTCCTGGTTTTACTGTATTAATCCACATATCCTGACAAGTTTTACTACTCATAAATTCAATTTCTGGTATATTGAATCCGCTTTTTTTTCTATAGGCAAACTCTTCAGAAAAAAGTTTAGTACAAATTTTTTTCAGTAGAATTTTGGTTTCTGTTTTTTCTACGTTTGAATGTGGTGATTGTCCGATAAGTTCAGATTCAGGAATACTTAATGCAAAGGAAGCAACATGATTATCAAGAAATGGCACTCGGTTTTCGATAGAATGCGCCATGGACATTTTATCCTGACGGAGTAAAAGCTCGGGTAAATAAGTAAGCATTTCGTATTTACGTTTTCTGGTAAAACTATCGCCATTAAGCTTACGCATGATGTTTTTTCGCGTTTTGAGTGCCTTTCGAAAATTAAAGTCAGGATATATAGCTTTTGCAACTTTTTTCGACCCAAAAGCACTGGTCAATATAAATCCAGTATCTTCATTGGCACTGTTTAAAAAATATGACCAATCAATTTTTTTGAGATTAAATTTATCTTTGATAACTTGTTTAATTAAACGTTTTAAAAGAGTTTTTTTTGCGACATTTTTTGTTGCAAACTTATAGTAACCTCCAAAACACTCATCAGCGCCTTCGCCGCTTAGCAGTACAGTTACATGTTTTTTTGCTTCTTTGCTTAAAAGATATATTCCTATAGCATTTGGATGGGAAATAGGATTTTCGAAGTGCCATATAACTTTATTTAATTCATTGTAGAAATAATTTCCATCCATTTTATACTGATGAGAAATTAGATTGACTTTATCCACTACTTCATCTATCCATTTTTTTTCAGAAAATTCAGGATTATCAAAAATGACAGAAATTGTTTCGAGTTGGTTCTCGGAACAACTTTTTTTTGCAAAATACGTAATCAACGAAGAGTCGATTCCTCCAGATAACTGACAACCAAGTTTAACATCACTTATCATTTGAGATTTCACACTTTGGCTTAAAGCATTTTCAAATGTAAGTGGATAAGATTTAGTACTGGGTTTTATTTTACCTTCCTGGTCAATATTGTAGTAAGTTACAGTAGTCATTTCACCATTTGAATCTATTTCAATATATGTTCCGGGAGTGCAATTAATAACATCCTGAAATAATGTATCGTTTATTACATATCTGAAAATTAAAAATTCATCGAGTTTATTTTTATTAAGTTTAAGCTTATAGTCTGGGAGGGCTTTAAAACTTTTAATTTCGGAAGAAAACGTGATAAAATCAGAAGTTTTAAGTAGATAAAGGGGTTTTATTCCAAAGCGATCTCGTGTTAAAAAGAGTTTTTTTCTTTCAAAATCGTAAATAGCAATAGCAAACATTCCGTTTAATCTTTGCAACATACCTTCTATACCATATTCAATGTAAAGGTACATAATAATTTCGGTATCAGTTCTTGATACAAATTTGTAGCCTTTCTGCGTCAAAACATCTTTGTAATCGAAGGCATTATATACTTCACCGTTAAATACCAACATTACTTTTCCATCGGGGCTTAACATGGGCTGATGTCCGTTTTTTGATAAATCGAGTATGCTCAGCCGGTTAAATCCGAAAAGTAAATCATCGTCTTCTGAAAATTTAATTTTATTTTCAATGTCAGTTTGTGTAACCAACATTGATGTAGTATTAACACTTGCAATACCTGAATCATCGGGGCCTCGATGTTTTTGTAATAATAGCATATTACGCAAAACATCATATTTGTCCCATGAAACTGTATTTTTTTTGTTTTTTATCCAAATTCCTGTAAATCCGCACATATTATTTATTTTCTGGTAATTTAATCCATTCGCCAAATTTGTAATCCCATTCTTCGGGCACAAAAGGCATCATTCCACCCCAATGATAAAAAGTCATTTCGCCAAAGTAAATATCACCATTAATACTGTATAAATCAACTCTTACATGGGGGATATTTTGTGATAATTTTTCTGCAATACGTACCATCTCTTCAAAATTTTCAGGCTTTTGTCTGTTCAGTCCTGACATTGGGTGTCCGTTTGTAAAATGCAACAAATTAAAATCCCTATCGTAAAAGTCAAATTTTGTATCATGAGGTCGGTCGGTAGCAATAAAAAGTGATTTGAATACACCATCAAAACAAAAAAACTTATAATCTTTTAGTTCAGTACCACTTTCATCAACCATAAATTTTTCAGCAATAATTCTGGGTTTAATATCTTTATAAACCCATTGTCTGTTTTCATAATGATAGTAATTAACTTTAAGTGCAGCTGTTAATCTTTTTTTTGCTGCTAAAATGTCAAATTTTGATTTATCCTGACATATAACTACACTGGCACTATCGTGTGTACACTTAAGTACAAACTGATTGGGAAGTATATCAAAATTAATATCATCAAATTTTTCCCAGACACCGTAAGTTGGTATTACATGTTGTTCGCCGATAATCTTTGCCACATATTTTTTTACTTCAAATTTATCAGCAAGTTTTGGATATAGTGGATTACGGTCGTACAATTTCAACCATTGAATTTTTTCGTTGTATGTTTTTGGATTTTTCAAATTTAATTCTTTCCCGAAGATTCTTTTGTATTGTTTTTTAAGATAAATTTTATCGGGTAAAACATAGTTGTTCCAATAATCTGAAATCTGTTCTTTAGTTAATCTTAACCATTTTTTTGGATGAAAATACTTCATAATCAATTATATATTTTTTTAATTTTTCGAACAATCTTTGTAAAAAAATATCTGAAATATAAGGAAGGTACAGAAAGGATAACCTTTTTACCAAGTATGTCATAAATGAATTTTCCTACATCAGAAAATCCACAATTGTTTACATCCAGCCACCATTTTGACAAAGCTTTATAATTTACATCAACAGATAATATTTCTACTTGCGATTTATGCGTTTTTAAAGTTTCGGCAAATAAAGCATCAAATTGTTTTTCTGTAATAAGGCAATGATGAAGCTCAGCTCCTCTTTGAATACGGTAATCAGCATCCTGAATTAGTTTTTTTGCTTCGATTAAAAACTCATTTTTGTTAGTGTATGAAATCTGCAATTTATTATTAAAACAAATCATTGATTCTGTTTCTTCAAAAGCAAAAAGTTCTTCGGGATAATATTGTAAAATGGGTTTGGAATTAAATGCAGCATATTGCGACATTAAACCTCCTGACATAGGGCAAGTACCCATGAAAATATCGCAATGTTTGAAAACTTCGTTAATGTCGGGCCTGAAACCTATCGGAAAAAATCTTTTTTCAAAGTTATTTTCTTTAATAAAGTTATCAAGAAATTCCTCTCCTTTCTGATTCAAAATTTTAATAGCAAAAACCATTACTGCCTCAGGATTTTGATTCAATACAGCTTTAACCAATTCCCAGTAAGTATTGTTGGCATCAACCATTTTGTAAAAATCACCACCTGAAAAAATCACCACTTTATTATCACAATCTTTGGGAAAACCCTGAAAATCATATCCGTTTATTATCGGATAATAAGGTAATAATAGCAATTTATCTTTACTTAATCCTCTTTTTTCGTATGATAGTACAGCTCCAAAACATCGAAATTCAAACGAATAATTGATAGCTTTACTACCTAACCAAAATGCATGATCTCCAAGGTTAATGTAATATTTTATTATTGTAGAAGGTAATACATGAAGTGCTGGTAAACAGTCAGACAAAGTGTTAATATGCAAAAATAGTTTTGAAGGTTTAAACGTAACTATCGCATTATAAATTTCTACTACCCTTTCTGATTTTGATATATTTTTTGGAATTATACGTATTTCTACATTAGGAATTTTTTCCATAATTTCTAAAACCGAAACGTTAATGTCCCAGTTTTGTTCCTCATAAACATACAGAATATGATAATTAAGCTTACTTAAAGCTTTGATATACTGAATTGCCAATATAAAAGTTGAACCAAAGTAATCATAAAAAATAACTTTGTTATCTTTTATCTGAATTTTACCTTTTTCAGATTTTATAAGTTTTTCAGCAATTTTTTGATGAAGATCATCCAGCTCTTCATCTGCGTATCGCCACATTATTTGCGATGCAACTGTTGCAGCTTTATCTATATAATCGAGGCTTTTGTCGAAATTACCTTTTTTAAATTCCTTTTTTGCAAGTTTTTTAATCGCATTGTAGCCTGCTTTCACTTCACCTAATGTCACCTTCATGCCTCAAATTTATTAATGATATCTACCACTTGTTTTAATTCATCCAACGTAATTACGGGGCTTATTGGTAAACTAAGTTCTTCATTGTGAATTTTCTCTGTAACAGGTAATACTAATGAATTAAATTTTTTATAACACTCTTGTTTGTGAGGTGGTAAAGGATAATGAATGAGGGTTTGAACTCCATTTTCTGTTAAATAGAACTGTAATTCATCTCTTTTTTCACTTCTAACCGGGAAAATGTGAAAAACGTGTGAATCCCAATTTTTTACTACAGGTAATACTATATTCGGGTTTTTAATATTTTCAATATAAAATTTTGCTGCATTTTTTCTTGCCTCATTATCTTTATCGATATATTTAAGTTTCACATCTAAAATTGCCGACTGAATTTCATCGAGCCGGCTGTTTCTTCCGGTATATTTAAATATATATTTTTTTGATGAACCATAATTGGCAAGTGAACGTACAACAGCAGCTAATTCAGCATCATTGGTTGTTACAGCCCCGCCATCGCCCAATGCTCCAAGATTTTTGCCGGGGTAAAAACTATGACCTGCAGCGTCTCCTATAGAGCCGGTTCGCCATCGTTGTTCATTATTTTTTGTTCCTTGTTCTACATAATAACAGCCATGTGCCTGTGCGTTATCTTCAATCAGTTTTAAGTTATATTTTTTACATAACTCAGCAACTTTTGGAGTATAAGCACATTGTCCGTATAAATGAACAATCATTATGGCTTTGGTTTTTGAGGTAATGTGCTGTTCGATAAGATTTTCGTCAATTTGGTATGTTTGTAAATCAGGCTCAACCAACACAGGTTTAAGGTTATTTTCAGTTATTGCTAAAATGGAAGCAATGTATGTATTTGCCGGAACAATAACCTCATCACCTTCATTCATAAAACCCAGTTCAATATAAGCCCGCAAAATCCATATTAATGCATCTAAGCCATTTGCACAGCCAACACAATGCTTTGTACCTATGAATTTTGCATAATTTTTTTCGAACTTTTCAGTTTCTCTTCCAAGCAAATACCAACCTGAATTAATAACCCTCTGTGAAGCTATTTTTATCTCATCTGAATACTGGTCATTTATTTTTTGTAAATCAAGAAATTTAATCATAAAGATTTTCTAAAGTTCAAAAATTCAACATAATCATGTATGTAATCATCTTTATCGTATAACTCCGATGCCAACACTAAGCAAACAGATCCGGAAGAAAAGTCACCAAGCTCTCTCCAGATTCCGGGAACCAGCAGTAAACCTTGATAGGGTCTGTTTAAGGTAAATGAACGCCGTACGTTTCCATCGTCAAGTGTTACTGTAAAACTTCCACTTACAGCAACAATAAACTGCTGCAATTGTTTATGAGCATGACCTCCACGCGAAACGCC
>CAYNGF010000125.1:0-9815 GCA_964396515.1 uncultured Paludibacter sp. | reverse complement strand
GCTGCCAGTATCGCCGCCATACAACACCGGCAAGACGCCTGCTAAGGAAACGCCGGAAACATCAGGGAGCGGAACTGGCGCAAATGACAGTGGCGCTGGTAAGTATCTGCCGTGGAAGCCGCAAGGATACACCTATAACGAGCTGCGTGAAGCTGGATATGAGCCTGATGGAACGTATAAGTTCTATGACAAAAACGCTGAGTATTGGGATTCCAAAAACGCTAAATCAAATGGCATGTATCGATATTCAGGATTCTATGTCTGGAACGGGAAATACTATCCGATCAATCAGCCGAAAGCTCAATATGCGATCTCACGCGGTATCGCCGGATTGAGTGAAGCAGACTTCAATAATCCATACAAGACAGAGAGTTATTACTATGGATACACCCCAGACATGGAAGACTTTATAAAGCGTTATGGTGCAGAAAACATACGCTATTACAATCCAAGCTGGCGTAGTGAAGGGATCAACTATCAGATAAACGGTCGACCGGAATCACAGGTTGGCTGGAATACAAGCAATGCTGGATCGCCATCAGGATCAGGAAACGTAGGAGGTTTGTATTCAGAAGACCCGCGCAATCGTGGGTGGTACTTTAATCCAGCAGTAAATTGGAACGCATAAACTACATAAGGGGTAATAATGGGATACGAATTATTCAAAGAATGGGAACGCGAAGAGAAGATAGCTGAAGCAGATCGCAAACACGGTTACGGGCAAAATTATTACGAATCTGAATCCGGCGTTACCCCTTACGATTACACACACCCTGACGAAGAACAGCAGGAAGCGCCGGCAATGCAGACGGAAGTTCAGCCGTACCTTGCCAATGTTAGAAATGTGATCAACCTGAAAACGCAGTATGACGCTGATCCTAATTTTTCCGACCCGTTCGCACCGCGTCAAGCCGTAGACGATACCTACACTTACCTTTCTAAGACGAAGTATAAGGATATTCCGGTCGAAAACTGGACTGATCTTGACGCAAGCGACGTGTTCTATCGGGAATATCTGTCAAAAATGGCTCAACCTGTGAAGCAGGAGACTATCGTTGAGCCTGTAGTCCCTGAATTTATCCCGCAGAATGAGGCGCAGAAAGCGATTCTCGAGGGAGATAAAAACCGTCATGTTCGAGATTGGAGCCAATTATCCGGTTCTGATAAGTTCATTTATGGTATTACACCATCATCTAATGTCGCTACTGATGCCCCCGAAGCAACAAAATACACTAAAGGAATAGTTCAGGCTATTCCGACTACTACTGTTGCCGCTAAAGCAGGATCATTGTTTGGACCATGGGGGACAGTTATAGGTGGTGGTATTGGGCTTGGAATATCAGCATATCAAACATTTACAGGGAAGCAAGTTCCTATAGCAGGTAATGTTCTTGAAGCGCTTGATAAGCCGGGGCAATGGGCTGAACAAGGGTTAGGATTTATCACGCAAGCTGGGAAGCGCACTTGGGATTGGGCTACTGGGAGACATGACGGATCTGATACCAGAATGCTGCTTGAAGTGCTTGGTGAGATGTGGCATGACCGCAGGCAGATGTGGGAAGGCGGTAAGTATTTCATGGAGACTGTTGCTTCCCCGTTGTTGGATATTCCATTTGATGTAATCAGAAAAATAGGTGGTCAGGACTGGTCTGGATATGGACAGGTGATTGATCCTGTTGCCAGCGATAAGCCGGTTGACCTTATAGAAGGTACTTATGGCATTCCAGGTATGGAAAATGCCGGTAAGTTGTGGAGTGATCTTGTAGAGCATGGCTATTCTGAACAGGTCGCGTCTGACATGATTGCTTCTGGCATGTTTAGTATGGGAAGTACATCATGGATGTGGGCTGATCTGATTGGTCAGGAATCTGTCGATCCGTTGAATGCTTTGCCATATTTCACGAATAAAGCAGCTGGTAAGACGGCTAATATCCTAAAATCCAGCGAAACTCCCACTACGAAGGCATTCGGTGATGCGCTTGCCGCAGCAGCAAAAGTCAATAAAGGAGGTCTGTTTGAGCTTGGCGATTTGATGAAAGACCAGTTCCGGACAATGGATGTAAACACGCTTGGCAGCTGGGCAAAACGCATGTCAGGGATTGATCCTGTGACTGGAAAGCTGTCAGAGTTGGACGTAACTGATCCGCATCGTAAATTCAACTGGTACCGGAAGCAGGCAGAGCTCACGCCAGAATCAAAAGCTATCGATGTTTCCACCAAGGCAAACGATACGCTGATGACGCAGACGTTTGAAGCGCAGGATAGCGCGCAGCTGAGGGCGGTATATGATCAACTTTCACGGCTTGACGATATTACACCCGGGGAAAACAGCACGATTGTTGACAGCGCGGAGACACGGACAATCGCTAATGGGCTGCGGGATGGCATACTGAACAGCAATGCAACGATCGTTATGGATCAGTTTGATGCAACGGTCACAAATCGCAATACGCTGAACGCTGTCGCCGCTGATCTTGATCTAACGCCTGAAAAAGTCTATGACATGTTGCGGAATGACCCGGATGTATTCACTCGGAGAGTCAATGAGTACGCGACAGCGCATGACGGGAAAATAGGCGGGGTTGAAGTCGCTGCAATCGAACCGCAGTTGAAGATTTACACAGGAGATAAACCGGCACCGTATAGCTTGAATGAAGTCAAATTACTTGTCAATGCGAGCGTAATTGACAAGATGTCGGATTACTACATAAAAGCATACGGTATCAAGCCTGACGGGATGTTCAACAAAATGAGCAACCTGATGAAAGACGCTCAGTCGATTTTGCTGCTCGGAGCTTCTCCGTCTTATGCGATCAACAACGTAGTGAATAACCTCGTAACACAGGCCGCCGTTGGTGCTTTGGGTTTCATGACACCTTCAATGATCAACGATATCCGCACCAGAATGGGTATTACTCCTACTCGAATGGGCGAATCGCTGGCAGAAATGCGTGGAACAGAGAATCTGACAGGTATAAACAAGAAGATACGCGATGTAAAAACCAGTCAGAATGACATATTCGACAAGGTAAATAAAGCAGTCAAGCAAGGGAATGACACCTTGGGTGTATTCGGAAAGATATCAAGGCGCGCTGAGCAAAGCATGAGTGATAACGCAATCGCGGTCGGTATCAATCAGTACTGGAAGAAACGCTGGAAGAAGGGCACAGGCTTCCCAGAAATGCCGGTAGAACTGGTTGCGCTGATTGAGGCACAAACGCCTGGTATGACCGATGTGATCTATGGTGCAATTGAACGTGGAATGAATATGACCGAGGTTCGTAACGGTATATTCGGTACGTATATCAAGCCAGGCGCTGCTGAAACTGTTCAATCAATTATTGGCAGGTTGTTTCCTGACGAGGCTGGGTTGTATGATGAAGTGTTCGTAAAGGCAGGGCTGGTCGACAGGCTGGAACGCGAGTTCACATACAGCGATACGGACGCCGAGCGCGCTGCTGCATGGAATCGCGTAAAGGCAGACGTTGAGTCATTCATTGGCACGAAACGCCAGATCGACCTTGAAATGATGAGCGACAACTTCAAGGTCATATTCGAGAAAGAGGGGTTGCCGTTCGTGTCAAAGTATATGGCTGAGGCAGCGGCCACCCGCGGTGATATTTGGAAACGCAGCCGTGACCTATGGGAAGATACTTATCAAAAGATATCGCTTTTTAACGTAAAAAGAGGAACGGATCAGTATAAAAGATTAATCGCGGCTACTGCTTATGAAGTTGACAAAGCCTTCAAGGTCGCTAATGAGGCGTATTCGCAGGCTTATAAAGCAATGTTGGAAGGATTGGGCGTTTCTACTGATGAAAACGTTGCAATCATGAAAAATGTGCTTGATATTCAAGACACATGGGGTAGTTTTTATAAGCAGGAAACAGAGCTGATGGATCAATACTATGCGATGGTTGATCATGATCCTAACGCATGGGCAAAGACGCAAGCGATTCTAAATGGACTTGCGAAAGATGCTTTCGACAAAGAAATCGAATTGCAGACAAAGATAGACAATTCAATAGCTGAAGCGGTGAAGAAGGCAGTTGATGGCGATATAACACAGCTTGAACAAAACATGAGCGTTATCCGAGCTATTCGGGAGAGAATGCGCGACTGGCAGATTAAAACTCGTGAGACTGTCGCCGATATGACAGAGTCGGAGCGGAACGCATATTACAAGAAGCACAATCCAGAATATAACGGGATGATTCAGGAGATTCGCGATTTACAGGTTCAGAACGGAAAGATCATTGAAGATAATCGGATGAACGCTGTCCCGAACCGGAAGAAAGCGACTGTCACTGCTGATGATACCGTCAAGATGCAGCACGCCGCCCAGGCTGCCGATGTGATCAAGGAGCGCGCTAAGGTCGCTACGCAGGGATATATGGATCGGGAAGCGATTCGGCAGGCATGGGTTGATACTGGCATATCCGAGCAGGCTGTCGATCTGCAAATGAAGCTGATGGACGCGGCAGAAAAACGCTGGAATGCCGACAATCCAGGAAAGAATTTCTACACAGAAGGCTTGCGCATTCGTGAGATCACGCGCGAGATGAGCGGGGAGCAGGGATTGTTCCAGACATATGCCGCAGCTGTTGCTGACGGTTCTCCTTGGTATTCGCACATGGAAACCGTCATTACTGATAAGTTCCCAGAGAAGATGAACGCACAATCCGTGCGCAACTGGTTGATAAAGCAGGGCGTCACCAAACAGGAATTGCAGTGGTCAGGGATGGATGAGTACCTTGACAGCGCAACAGGGCAGGTTACGAAAGCGGATTTGCAGCGTGTTGTCGATATGGATCGGATGAAGACTACGCTGATTGACACCGGAAACGGCAATATGCTTGAAGTGCAGGCATACAAGGTTACTTCCGGCATGGCAGAGCCTCAAAAGCTGTTCCAAGCGTTTCAGGATGGGGTGAAAGGGAAATTCGAGGTTATTGACGGTGATGTCGCGATTCGGGCTTTGAAGGCGGCTGACGTTACAACAATGGTACATGAGACCGGACACGCTTTCCGTCGAACGCTGAACGATGATCAGATGGAACAGTTTACGCGCTGGGCTGGGTTTGATTCTGTTGAACAGTTCCGGCAATTAGAATATCAATTCCAAAACGATTACAAAAACATGACCGAGGCTGATCGGAAGCGTTATGTCGATTCAGAAGAGAAGTTCGCCAGAGGATGGGAGCAATACCTGATTGATGGATCAGCTCCAACGATCGGGCTGAAATCAGTGTTCCGGAAGTTTACGCAGTATATGCTGGAAGTATACCGGTCAGTAAAGGATTTGCTTACCAAAGACTATAGCAGGCAAGGCGAATTCGTATTCGATGGCCAAGTGTTGAATATCAACGCTGAGATCAACGGAGTGAAGCTGCGGGATATCTTTGATTCAATGCTGTCAGAAAAAGCAGAACGAACACCAACCTATGCTGAGCTGATCAGCAAGCGGATTGATGATCTACGAGCCGATAAAGCGAATGCGCGGCTTGACGATCAGACGATTTATCGCAAGGCAGTGTACGGTGTAAACAGTGATATTCTTTCTCCTCATGGCTCACTGGATCAGGCAATGCAATCAGCGATTGGCGGGAATCAGCCGTTTGCGCTGCCGGATGGGACAATCATTGATGATATTGCGCTGTATGATGCAATAGCGTCAGCACAATCGCTGAGGGCTTACAACCCATTCGGCGAAGTGCGGGCAAAAGAAACGCGCGGCAATTTCACCACTGCAAGCGGGATCAACGACGCGCGGACACGGTATGAGTTCCAGTACAAGGTAATTGATCTCAACGATGTTACGCCAAGTCATACATGGTTAGGTAATCAACTTCTGAATAATCAGGAATACAACGCGGCATTACAACCCAGATCACGAAATGAGTTCCAGAGTGTTATGCAGATCGATAAAATCGCCGCTAACCTAAGTCCTGA
Source organism: uncultured Paludibacter sp. (assembly GCA_964396515.1). Classification (GTDB taxonomy): domain Bacteria; phylum Bacteroidota; class Bacteroidia; order Bacteroidales; family Paludibacteraceae; genus Paludibacter. Next base: position 3,863 of record CAYNGF010000125.1, on the reverse strand, counting down.
CATGCTGCTGTTGGATTCTCATGCGATTGACAGAGGATCGCCGATTGTTGGTGCAGATAACAATGTTGAATCAGGAAACGGGCGTGTTCTGGCACTGCTACGGGCAAAGGACTTATATCCGGACGCATGGGCAAACTATCAGGCAGAATTGAAAAACAATGTACAAAACTATGGCATTGATCCGGAAAGCATAAACGCTTACGAAAATCCGATTCTGGTACGCGAGCGCATAACAGATATGGATGCTGTTGACTTCGCAAGGGAAGCGAATAAGCCAGTTGCGCTGCAAATGACAGCGAAAGAGAATGCGATTGACGATGCCAAACTGATAAGTGATGTGGTGCTGTCAAATATGGATGTATTGCCGACTGAAACGATTACTGGCGCGCTGGACGCTAAAAGGAACGCCGGATTTGTAACTGAATTCATGAAGAAAATTCCTGACAACGAGGCAGCACAATACTCTTACCAGAAATCGCCGTATGAGTTTGTGCTGAATGAAGCCGGAAGAACACGTATTATCAATGCTATCTTTGCCAAAGTGTATGGAGAATCAGCAGATCAACTATTGAAGTCGTTCACGATGTCAACTGACAGTAATATCAAGGCAGTTGAATCAGCATTAAAAGACAGCTTGCCACAAATGGCAAAGGTGGAAGGGCTTATCAATCGAGGCAGCAGATCGGCAGAATATTCTATCGCTAATGATGTCGCGATTGCAGCGCAGAAGTTATCCGAGTTGCGCAAAGCTGGCGTAAAGGTTGAAGATTATGTCAATCAGATCGGTTTACCTGGGCTTGAAATGGAGTTGACACAGGTTCAGAATAAACTGCTTAGCTTCTTCAGCGAACAGCGCAATGCGAAAAAGATCAGGGAATTCCTACGTGATTATGCTGCCCAGGTCGAGAATCAGGCTGACGTAGATCAGAGCGCTTTGTTTGCCATGGAACCGATCACAAAAGAATTCATGATTGACAGGGCATTAGCAGGTGAAGCTGTTGCTGAAAATGCTGACGTTCCTTCATTATTCCAGATGGCATCAGACGCATATAAACAGAATAGTCAGACACGATTTGACGATGGATCAATTGTTCCGGACACCGACGCTGATAATATCATCCTGACTGGTGCGATAAACGCTGAATTACAGGCAGAATATGATGCATTCCTGAATAAGTTTGAGAACATTGAAGATCGGACTTTTGCACAGACATACTATGACTGGTATCTATCCGGACAGGAAGGGGACGCGCCGAAAGCGGCGAATCCGTTCACAGAAACGAAGGTCACAAAACAAGCCGAAATCTATGCGGACGAATTGCGGCGTTATAAGCAGTTGTATGATAAAGGCGTAGAAGTTGACCCTCTGTCAGTTCAGCCGTTGAACGGGACATATCTAAAGCGTACATATGCATTCAATCATGGCGATTATGTGATCGCGGCCAATGTATATCATGATGGCAAGCTGGTTGCTTATCTGCCGACAAACTCACTGATTGCGGATGTTGCGGACAATAAATTCATGGCTGGTTCTTCTCCTGAAATGCAGAAGGTGATCACTGTCGGAGACGAATCATTCCGAGTGATCGGTCTTGATCCCGATAATCCCAAACGGTTGGTTTATCTTGATGATGGAATTGTGCGAAGTGTTGAACCTGGCATTATTGATGGTGTAGAACCGTCTGAATTCGCTGAACATGTGGTCAGACCAGGAAAGCAGGGATCGGTTCCTGTCAACATGCCGGAAGGGTACGCACTGAATGAATTGAAAGACCAATTTATTACGCCGGTTATGAACGAATTCCTGAACGAGTATCAGAAACGGATTGACAGTCAAAGGGAAGTAAACACACAGGGGATGCCGGCAGAAACGCGGGCACTGCTGAATCAGTATCTTGATCAGGTTCAATCAAAGATGCAGGCGGAGAAGTACCGCGCTCAGAAGTACGGCTACATGAAGAAAGATCAGGCAATGCTGAACTATGACCGCCGTTACGGTTTTGATTCATGGCTGACTATGATGATGCCTTATCAATTCTGGTATACACGCTCGATGTACAACTGGGCAAACCGCATGATTGACACGCCAGGAATTTATTCGATGTACGCAAGGATTAAAGAGCTGGAAGAAAAGAACAAGCGTGAGACGCGTTATGCTACCAGATTTGACGGAAGAATATCTGTCTATGCTCCATACCTGCCGAGTTATTACGGAGACCGTATCTTCATTGACCCGCTTGGGCCTATGTTCCCATTTTCACAATTCGGCCGGAATATTGATATGATTGCTGATAATGAAAATCAGATCACACAAGCGGCTAAATCAATCATTGAGGAACAGGCAAAAATTGGATTTATCACGCCAGAGGAACGCGAGCAGGCATTGACAAAACAGGGCGGTATCTGGGAGAACGCATTTGCTCAAGCAAAGATGGAATCTGGTAAAGATATCGGTTTGACAGGACTTGCAGGCAGTTACTTCACTGGGCCGGTGTTCATTGACTGGCTGATGAAGATCAAGCAAGGAAAAGAAGATCAGCTCACGGCGCTGCCTATTACTCGAACCGGCAACGCTATACGCGGCATTCTGGACGATACCGCGCTTGCCGGACTTGGAAAGATTGCTCAGGATGCTTTGAGTTTTCCGGAAAAGGTAATGCGCAAGGCTTATGGCGCTGAATATCACGAATTCGGATCATGGGGCAATGGAGCGATCCAAAAGCAACTTGCGTCTATGGTTGGAAATGGCGAAATCAATGCAGAGACAGGGGAGAAGGCAGCACTTGAGAAAGATGGCAATCCACACTGGGATGAAGCTGTAAGACGTGCACGCGAGGAGAACCTTTACAAAGTCCCGTCAGCTGGCGCGGTAAACGCAATGGTCAACTTCCTGCAAGGGAAGGGAAGTATTCAGGAGATATTTGCGTCGCTTGCACTGGTTCCTTTCGGTGGGCTGATGTACCCGGAAGGCGAACGTAAGACGCGGGATAAGTACCCGTCACTGCAACAGGCACACCTTGATAAAGAGAGCGGAAAGAATCCGAACGCTGTCAATGAATGGTATGATGCCAATCCTGACTGGACATTCCGAAATCTAATGTTCAACGATGATCCAAATGACCTGTTACGACAGAAGATGATCGGCGACCTGAATGATATGTACTACGGTCTGCCATACTCACAGCAACATCGGATGAAGAAAGAGTTGGGACCGGACTTTGCCGCTGCGTTCCTGAATAAGGAGACGCGCAACTATGAAGCAATCCCAACCGATCAGCTTGTTGAGTGGGTTGTCAAATCAGGCGGGAAAATTCCGAATGTTCCTGATCTAAAGGTACCACAAGTACAGCCGATAAATCTTTATCCTGAATCGTTCGCAAATCCGGTTGATGAGTTTTATCGAATTGAATCGGAACAATACAGCCAGCATAAGAATCTTGAAAAGGTTTATTATGCACTTCCTTCAGAACAGCGCAATGATTTCCTTAATACATTCCCACAGCTGAGCGAATATCGGGCGTGGAAACGCAGTTACAAAGACCAACATCCAGAAGTGCAAATGTGGCAGGACGACAGAAGCGCATACTTCAACGAGGAAACGGCCATCAATGCTTATGCTGAAATGAGCGAACGGACAAGGGACGCATTACGTTATTCTTTGCTGACAGATACGAAGCTGTCATCGGTGGCAATGATGGAGCTGAAATCACTGTACGCGAAACATGCAAATCCGAGCTTTATCAAGGATGTAGATGCATTCATTAAGATTCTGCAACAGTATGGGATGTAAACAGTGAATTGGTTAACGAATAACCGCTTGACAAATCGCTATATGTAGTATAATAATATTGAGTTCTGGCTCA
>CAYNGF010000124.1:0-10023 GCA_964396515.1 uncultured Paludibacter sp. | reverse complement strand
GTCATGGCTGGGTAAAGAATTTATGGATTGATAGGCGGTTTCCTGCTGAAATGCGTGGCATGTCTGATGAGTTTGCTTTCGTGCAATCTCTCCCGGCTGATAATCCCCACCTCACCGCGCAATATTGGGATGACCTGAATAGTCTCCCTCCTGCGTTATCGCGTGCGTGGGTTCACGGTGATTGGGATGTATTTGAGGGGCAAGCGTTTGCATGGGCGGCTGAGCGGCATATCGTAGGCGGTGCGGGTGCTGTTCCTGCGCTGCCTGCTGGCTGGGAGCGTTGGGCGCGTTGGCGGGCGGTTGACTGGGGTTTTAGTAATCCTTTTGCGTGTTTGTGGCTGACACGTGACCCGGACAATGGGCGGGTGTTCGTCTATCGCGAGGCGTATGAAACTGGGCTAACGGATAGGCAACAGGCACGGCTGATTTTGGACATGACACCACCGGATGAGCGCATCACGTTGACCTATGCTGATCCGTCTATGTGGTCAAGTAAATCAAGCGGTGCAGTTGTTACCAGTACGGCGGATGAATACGCTGCGGCGGGTGTACCTCTAACACGTGCGGATAACGATAGGCTATCGGGCAAGCGTAAGGTGGATAGGTTATTAGAAAACCTGCCGGATGGTAAGCCTGGTCTGCAAGTGCTGCCCGCATGCGTGAACCTCATCAGGACGCTGCCAACGTTGGCATATGATAGGACAAAAACGGAGGACGTGGACACCTCGCAAGAAGATCACGCTTATGATGCGCTGCGGTATGGACTAACACAAGCACGGGAGTATCACCCGGAGCGCAAGGGGCGGCAATCGGAATCATCATTCAATCAGTTGCTGGGAGGTAGGTAATGGCTGAGAAACTATTAGGCGCGTTGGATATGTTCGCGGGTATCCAGAAGCACGGTCAGGACATAGAAAGCGAGTTCGCCAATCGCAACACGGTGCTGGACGCGATTGAAAAGATGTTTATGATGGATTGGACAACCCCCTCAGATAGCGAGTTAAAGGGGCTGGTGACGGTATCGCCTGCGGTGCGCAATGCGGCGGTGGGCGCGGTTAGGTTGTTGACGGCTGCTGATCCATCCTTCTCAATCCCTTACGACAAAAATGCAAAGGCAATGCACAAGGGGGCGGATGCGATTGAGCGGTTTTGTAATGCGCTGTACTACCAAATGAGCCGGTTGCGTGGTCGCCCCCTGCATTACAAGGCTGCCACTTCTGCGGTGCTGTTTGACGAGCTGCATATCGGGGTTACGTCAACGGCTGACATGCTGGCGGTGGCGGATAAGACAAAGAAGGCGCAGTACTCGCGGATTGAACGGCTGGCGGATGTTGTGCCGTATGTGTGGGAGGTGTACGATCCGCGGACGTGTTACCCGACCTATGACGCGCTGGGGCTGGCGTCGTTTTATCGCAAGGTGGAATTAAAGAGCGGCGAAGTGCTGGATCGGTATGGCGAGCGGGCTGTCGCGGTTGGTCTCAATCCTGAATCGCGGTTTGATGATGTTGACCTGTGCGAGTATTGGGATAACGACATTCATGCGGTTTGGATTGATGGCAATAGCACGCCCCTGATATGCGCTGAGCATGGTCTGCCGTGCATGCCCGTATGGTCTGGACGTGCGTCTGACGCTGACCTGTTTAGTTCCGCGGATTACTCATCTCAACCGTTCTTATACACGGCATATAAATCCGGCATGTGGGAGCGGTCTAACCTGGCTCTGACGGTGATGAGCGCGGCTATCTTCCGCTTTGGTGCGTTCCCCAATTTCGCAACGACTGACGAGAATGTTGACGTTGATTTTAGCAAGTTGGGCGGGATGGTCTATCACGCACCAGGCACGGAGTTCGGGCAGGTGGATAAGCGACCGGTTGATCCAGCACTGTGGCAGTTTAGTGAGTTGCTTGAAAGTGGCATTACGGATAGCACGATATACAAACAGACGTTAGGTGAACCGCTGGGGGCTAATGCGCCTTACTCAATGCTGGCATTACTTAACCAGGCTGGCAGGTTGCCGCTTGTGCCAATTCAGCGGCTGATGGTGTCCGGGTTTAGCGGGGCTATGGGTATCGTGCTGGACCTGATGAAAGACGGCGGCACTCAGGCGCGGGTTGGCAATAAGGCGGGTGAAGTGATGAAACTGAAACCGTCTGATATTCCTGACGGCACGCTGGTAGATTGTCGGGTGGATATTCAACTGCCGCAGGATGACCGCCAAAATGCACAAATGGCAATTCAGTTAATGCAAATGGGTCTGCCAAAACGATACATTGCGGAGACCTATCTCAATGCCGGGCAGTGGAATGAATTGCAGCAGGAAGCCTATGAAGAGCAGGCAACCGAAGCGTTTTTACAGGCGCAGTTACAAATGCAAATTCAGGCGATGCAGCAGCAGGGTGCAATGCAAGCGCAGCAAGGCGCAATGATGGGGCAGCCTGGTATGGATCAAGGTCAAGGTATGCCGCCTGAAATGATGGCGCAGATGCAAGGACAACCGCCAATGGGACAACCGCCAATGGGTCAGCCTGGCATGGGCGGGGGTGAATTACCTCCCGAAATGATGCAGGCGTTGCAGGCTCAGGCAATGCAGCAGCAAGGCATGATGGGACAGCAGCAAATGACGGCAACGGATGGGATGCCGCTATCTGAACCACTGCCGCCGGAAGGGATGGGGTAAATGCCTAACATCCGCAATGTTGAGAGTGCGCTCATAGCTGGGCGCGAAAATGCGAAACGTATCGTTGAGCAGCAGCAGGCGACCTTTTTCCGCCCAATGCTGAATACCATGCTTGCGGTGCAGTTGCGCAAGCTCCCCGACCCGGTAAAAGATGCTATCGGGCGTGATTTGATTAAGCGGGCGTTGAAGGAGTTACGCCAGGAGGGTTAGCATCATGGGCTATTGGGATAACTTGAATCAGTCGGGATGGTGGGGGCAGATACAGCCAGGGCAGCCGTCTTTTAGCCAGGCTGCACCTGTACAGCAACCGCAGCCTACTACGACCACGACCCCGCAAACGTGGGGCGGTTGGCAGTCTCCCGCTATGCAGCAAATGGCAAGTGGTTGGAATTTGCCTACTCAACAGGCTCAGGCGGTTGCTCCGCCTAAACCTGCTGTAACAAAACAGATTACGCCAGCATGGGGCAGTATTGGCGCGGGTGGCATGGGCGCGAAGTATCCGCCTAAATGGGGTGAGATGCAGTCGCCAAATATGATCCGTGCTTTACAACCGGCTGGTGTGCCTGTCCATCGTTACCTGCCGTATTACCTGCAAAACAGTGCGACCAACCCCGACCGTTTCAAAGACCCTGCGCTGGGTAAGTTTGCGAAGTTGGGCGTGGGTGTGCCGTATGCGCGTCTGGTTGGTCCACAGGCATACGCGGATGGCGGCGAGTACACGCAACCAAAGAAACCCGAAACCCCGAAAACAACCACAGAAGGCGGCGGTGGAGGTGATTATTCTGGCGGATATGGCTACTCGTCTGGCTGGGGCAGTTACAAAGTGCCAAAGCAGCAGTCGCCGTGGTACATGGAATTGATTGGCTGGGATATTAGCGGAGCATAGATGCCGAAACCAAAATACATAAAACCAGAAGATGAGTTTTTTGCTGCGCCTCCCGTGCATGAGAATACAGGCGTGCCGGATGCTGAAACGTCTTATTACGACATGCAGGGCTATGGCGATTTTATACAGGGATTAGCACCTTACACCCGTCAATCGGACGTGTCGCAAGTCAGTTACTGGAATGATCCAACCCGCATCGCCCGCTATTACCTGGCTGGCAAGAGCGTGATAGATGCTGGTAAGACGCTGCCGCCCTGGTTGCAAACGATATACCCTGCCCTTGAAACGTCTTACAAGTATTTGAGTACCAAAAATGCCGGTAAGCAGTGGTATGACTGGCAGGCAATTACGGCTGATGATCCATTGGCAGAGTTGACGGCTAATATGACCGTTCCGCCAATAGAAGCCCTGCCTGATTGGGAGCGTGGCAAGTACGGGCAATACTCGTACAAATTGGATAGTCAGGGGTATATCCCGGTGGATAAGGTACAAGCTGCCGCCTACCTGCCCGATGACGTGTATCAGCAATATGTTGATAGCCAACCGGGTGCGCAAAGCGTACTTTACCTGCCCCGCGAAGTGTATGACACGATGTACAGCGCGCAACAAACCGGACAAGTGCAAGGCGTTCAGGATTATGCCAACCTGCCAGCGGATGAACGGCTGATTATGCAATTCTTATCTACTCCGTGGGCTATGGCTGCGGCAACTGGCGGCGTGCCTATGGCAACTGCACTTGGCAGTGTGATTGCTGGCGGTGCGCCTGCAAGCGCGTTGATTTTACCGGCTGCATTGATGGCTGGCGGTCTTGGATTGGGCTACCTGTCTAAACAGGAGATGGAAGCGGGTAAGACGACCACAGCGGGCGTGTTTAGTGATGATTTTGCATGGGCGACTGAATTGTCGCTGATTATTGACGGGCTGGCAGAGGGCGTGGAGCGCACGGCTGGGTTTGCCAGTCAGTTGGCGACTGATACCGGTGAAACCCTTGCCAACCCAAAGGCAGCATGGAAGGCAGCACACTTATTCTACGAGGCAGGCGGTTCTGAATCGCGCGTCATTACAGAAGATGGCGAACAAATGAGCGTGATTGAGGCGCAGGCGCGGGATAAGAAAACAGGCGTAAAGCACAAATACTACATGCGTGGTCTGGATGGGGAGTTATACGAGTACGACAACCTGCTTGACCAGGCGCGTGAACGGATCAAGGGAGCGCAGTCACCTCAGGAAGTGGCTGAAATTTACATGGACATCCAGAACCAGGCAGGTGCATACGGCGCAGCGTTTGAAGCCGTTGGTCATATCCTGCTTGACCCGCTGAATGTGATGGGGGATGTGTATGCTGGTTCGTCAAAACTGGCGAATAAAGGCAAGATCGCTGCCCTGACCAAGAAAATCGGCACGCTGACGGCTGGGCTTGAAGGGCTGGATGATGCCGCCAAAGCCGCAAAGATGCCTGAAATTGAAGGCTTGCAGAAGCAAGTACAGCAGTTGCAAGTTCAGAATATGGCATGGGATATGACAGAAAGGTCAATCCCTATCCCGGTGATCAAAGATGGCAAGTTAGGTTTCAAACCGTCTGGTATCCCGATGCCGCAGGACATGACCCGTGTATGGGAGCAGTCACAAGCATATGGCACGTTGTTACGCGCAACCGTCAGTGATCCCGGTGAAATTGCAAAGATGGGCGCGTACGCGCGTGCGTTTGCGGGCGTTGTGAAGGATGCGGCTGGAAACTGGACATACAAGGATATGCTGCCTCCGCCTGCTGCACAAAAAGGATTGAAGGGATTGGCGGCAAGTGTGGGCGCGTTGTTCACACCCACCCCAATGGCGCGTGCGCAGAAGGTTGTTACCGAAGGCACTACGATTTGGAATTTGATGGTGTCTGATGCGCGTATTGAAGATATGCCTGCGGTGATTGCGCGGATGACGGTAGGCGCAGATGACCTCGCCAAAGATATGACCTTTATGAAAACACCTGGTGGATGGGCGTTGTCTAAATCGCTGCAAGAAGGCGCACAGAAGATAGCGGACTTCCATCAGAATGTATGGGCTTCGGAAGCGTCAGTAGCAACCCGCAAGTTGTTTGGAGAGATGGCGAGAATTTTAGGGTATCCAAATGACGCGGATGCCGTTTATAAGGTTCTGAACCGCTGCAAGACCGTACCAGAGGCGGATGCGGTGTTGCGTGACGTTGTGACGAGACTGACCACTGCCGCCAATGCCGGTGATGCCAATGCCGCAAAGCTTGTTGAGATATTTAAAAAGGCTACACCCGAAAGCCTGGTCAAGGTTGTCAATGCTGCCGCAAAAGGTGAAATTGCGCTGGATGAACATGCCTACAAAGCGCACCTGACGCAGTTGGTTGGCACGATCATGGAAAAATGGGCGAGCGGTTTCTACGGATTGAAGCCGGATGCGATATTGTGGAAGTTTGGCGGGCTGATAAAGAGCGCACAATCACTGGCATTGCTTGGCGTGAACCCGTTTTACCCGCTGAATAACTGGATATGGAACGCCAGCATGATGGCATATTCAGGAACGTTGGGATTTACCAGTCAAAAAGACATTGCTACATGGAATAGGAGTTTTGGCGCAGAAAGCCCCCGCGCCCGTGAAGGTATTGGCGTGGCGGGTGAAGGTGGAAAGCGTGTTGAAAGCCCTATGGGGGATGCGGTTAGATACCATGCTGACACTGCAAGCACAACAGAAGAAAAAGTTGGCGCATGGCTGGATGATACCAAAGCACGATTGACTGGATTTAACCAGCGGTTCGGGTTGATGAGCCGTGTTGCGCAAACGATTGAGAGCCGTCATTCTGAACAAGTCAGTTATCAGGTCCAAAGACGGTCATTTGAGAATATGTGGCATCCCGGCAAGGGGTTTGATGAGATGCCAACCGAAATGGCTGACGGATTACGCGCCGCTGGCGTTGATCCGCAGTTCGTTTACAGCCTGATTGAGCATGGTTTGAACATTGAAGGCATTGCGAAATCCATCTATGACGGCGGTTATGCCTTCCATACCCGCAATTTGGACGCGCAAACACGGCAGTTATTGACTGATTTAGGCATGATGGACGACCTAACGCGGCGATTACAGGGCGCAAAGACGCGCGAAGATGCTGCACAAGTGATGGATGACGTGTTTGGCGAGGCATTGCACAAGATTGAAGTCGCCAATACTGAATATCGGGCTAAAAAAGCAGAAGAAATCTATACGCAAATAGTCGGCGAAGGCTTGCAATCGGCAGTTAAGGCGATTGACGACATGGCAGCCGCCCGCGCCGAGCGACATTTCAACTGGATGCAGGCAACCGATGAATTTTATGCCAGTATTGATGGCTTGACACCTGAACAACAGGCGATGCGCAAGAGAGCTTTCTTCGCGCGTGGCGAAAAAGAGTGGAATATTTTATGGGGCAATGAAGAAGCGGTCACGATTGGCATTGTGCGGGCATTGACCGGGCAATCGGATGAAAACGGTGCGCTTTACACGCAGATCGTCGGTTCTGTTGGCTTAATTCGCAACCGTTGGAATGAGTTTTTTAGACTGCGCGGAGAATTGGCAGTGATGATTGGTGATATTGACCTGCCAGGTTCTTCTACGGGTAATGCACTACGCGAGCGCATGGCAAAGGTGATTGGTGAGGATCGTGTTCGCGCTTTGCTGCCAAAAGATGCAAAGAAAGCGGATTTCTGGAAGGCGCACCGTGAGGTAATGGACGAGGCGTATCGCCAAGCGGCTGATTTTGAAGATGCGCTGTTGGATGATATTGACGTTGGCTACGCGGATGCGTTCAATGCCCGCTATCCACAGGCAAATGATGCGGTTACTGCATGGCGGCAGGCTACCAGGGCGTATCGCAAGCAAATGGTTGGTGCGCAGCAATACTTCCGCAGTGGCAATGCGGCGGTATTGGACGCGCTGCCCGAAGGCGCAGCCCTGAAAGCTGATATTGACCGGATATTAGGCAAGCGCAAGTTGAGCGAATTATCGGTTACGGATAGAAACCGGGCATGGAAAGCGTTTAACGACAAGATTTACAAACCGCTGGTTGCACGGCAGTTGGCTGATACCTATGGCGGGATGCTGGCTGCATGGCAAGCCACATTTGGCACGGCGCAACCTCAACCGCCCGCTGTTCCTCCGGTGAAACCGCAAGCGGAAGCACCTGCGCCTGAGCCAGTGAAGCCAACAACGAACGAGCCTGTTGCACCTGCACCGCAGCAACCCGCACCTGGTACATGGGAGCGCAAGTATAAGGTTGGCGAAACTGACGTTGTGGAAGGTGGCAGTGTTGGCACGGAACACGCCGGGCTGGTTAGCCCGAAGCGACTGCGTGAACTGGCGCAGAAATACAACATTGACCTGACTGACCTGACTGCCGTGTTAGGCGGTGATTGGAGCATTTTAGGCGAGGCGGAAGTTGTGCAGCGGATGTTGGCGCATAATGCAGCCAAAACGCAAGCCGATATGGTACAGGCGGATGCAATCAACCAGAAGGCAGCAGTCATCCTTGATGGCTGGCAGGATGCACGGGACGGCTACCGCGAAGGGCTGAAACAGGTGTTGGGGTTATCGGATGCCGAAGCAGATGATGTGATGGTTGTGCAGGATGCGTGGGCGGAATATTGGGGCAAGATGACCGGTAAGCCGCCTGAAACGTATTGGAAAGAGCATGTGGCAAGGTTTGAGGTTGGCGGTAAAGGCGATTTACAATCGTTGCAGCAAGAAAAACAACCCTTTGAAATGACGATGGATGAATTCGCATTTTCTTGGCTTCCAAAAAATAAAGCCTCTGCCTATGAATCAGAATATCAAGAAAGGCTAATTGACCTTAGAAAAACATTTGGCAGAGAACTTACGGATGCGGAATTGGCGATTGTTTACGATGCGTCTGTCAAATACGTTGATGACTTTTATAACGATGCACTGACGGCTATTGATAATGCAAAGAAAATCCTCAGTTATGTAAGAAGTAATCACCCAGAGATAAGCATACAAATTGCCGGTTCTATGGCAAAAGGAAGTTTTTGGTCTAAGGGAAAAAGGTCGTTTGACTTAGATTTTCATATTACAGGTATTGATTGGGATGGAAAAAGCCCAACCCCTGATTATTTCAAAAAAATGGTAAAGAAAATAAGGGATATAGATTCTCGCGCAGATATATTTGTAACATACGATAACGCTCTTTATGTCTTGGCAAATGGAAGGCTTACCAGAAAAAATGGGGCGTTTGGCAAAGAACGGTTTATGCACGCGAACGGTCTGATTACTCGCGGGCAACCTATGGAATTCAGTGAATTTGAACAGTCGTTTTACAAAGACATATCTACACACAAACGCATTGTCGAAGAGGCAATATCCGCTGGAAAAAATGTACCAACAGAAGTGTTGCGGGATTATGGATTGCTCCAATCCTCTCCTTCTTCCGCAAAAGCCGCCGTATCGTGGCTGGAAGATGGGCGGGCGGTGATCCATGCGCTGGATAAGCCGGATGTGTCCTCTGCGGTGCATGAGTTCAGTCATGTGTGGCTGCGCTCGTTGACCCGTGAACCGCTGTTTGCTGATGACCTGAACGTAGTTACAGCCTGGTTGCGTGGACAGGGCAAGGAAGTGCCTGACGATTGGGCGGCGCAACCGGTTGAGATGTATCGTGATGCGCACGAAACGTTTGCCCGTGCGAGTGAACGCTACTTCACCGATGGCATTGCCCCGAAGGGCGCGAGTGCTGGGCTAATCAAAGCGTTTGAATCGCTGAAACGGTTTATGCTGCGGATTTACAAGAAGATTACCGGCAGCGCGATTGACGTGCCGATTACGCCTGAATTACGGCAGTTATTTGACAAGTGGACGCTCGGCAAGAAGGGCGTGGCGGTTGAGGCTGAGCCGGTCAAACCAAAACAACCGTGGGAGATGACAAGAAAAGAAATAATTACACGCAGAGCATTGCCTGAAATGAAGCCGCCACCTGAAAAAGGTCAATTCGCGGCAATAGAAACCGATGACGGCGCAATTTATTTTGACATAGAGAACCCCATTGAAATTCACGCCTTTCTAATAGATAAACTCGGAATTCCAAGGGAAAGAGTGAGAAGTGGTGGATATGTAATTGACGGCGTTTATACCGCAACGGCAAGCGACGCTACAAAAATTGGCGAGGTTGCAAGGGCTAATGTCGCGGTTGAGCATAAAAGGCAAATAAGGAAAGCGATAATTAACGGGGAATTTATCCCACCAGAAGTTCTTGCAAGCTATCCAGATATTGCTGAGCCAATCAAGCCGGTTGCGCCTGATGATTTTGTTACTACCGTCCAGCACGATATGGACGTGTTGGATGCCAAACCGCTGCCAACTGCTGATGATGTTGCGAAGGCGGATTACTGGTCTGACCCTGCCAAGAACCGGCGCAAGAACGCTGACCTGCGGGCAAACCTTGACCAGATGACCCCGG
>CAYNGF010000123.1:0-10235 GCA_964396515.1 uncultured Paludibacter sp. | reverse complement strand
TTTACCAAATCAACAATAATATAATACGAAAATGGGCTTTTTAAGGCTCGACTAACTAATTTTTTAACACAAATAATTTGGAATAACCATAGAATTCCTATGTTCACAGGCTGGCTGACGTGCACTTAGCGGGTTTTGCGCCCGCATTCACTTTGTCGCTGTGCGACAGCGAATACGCCCGCAAACCGCCCGTGCCCATAGCCTCGGTCGTTATCGGCAAGCGTAGAAAACAGCACAACAACAAAACACGACAGTTGACAGAATGAAGAAATACACGGCAAATTACACATACACAAATCCGAATTTTGTAATTCAGAACCTTGTGGCAAATCAGACAAATGCTGACTTGTTGCCTATTTTGTATGTAGCAAAAAACATTTTGCAACGTGGCTTCCCGACAACTCTTTCAAAATACTTACAATCTCAATTAGGTGAAATCCACAAACTTGACAACTTTGAAGAACGCTTTTTGTTTGCGACAAAGCAGAGACCTGTTTGGAACGACACTATAAAAGGCGACAGAGAACATAACTACTATCCGGCAAAAGATTTTTTCGAGAATATTATTCCAAACGAGTTTGGCGAATTTTCATTTATTCAATCATTACTCATTCCCGAAATTGAAATAAATGAAATAACAGGAGAAGACGACAAAAACTTTATCAACCAACAAGTTGACTTCTATTTGCCTCAAGCCAAACTTGTAATTGAAATTGACGGACAACAACACAAACTTGATGAAGTCACCAGAGTTTCAGACAGCAAAAGGGATAATTATTTATCGGGAAAAGGAATTACGACCATTAGGATTACAACAAAAGAACTGCAAAATGGAACTTACACACTTAAAGTTGAAACAATTTTAAAGCATTTTGCACGCTATGAGAAACTTTTGAATTTCTATAAAACTGCTTGTGAGAAAATAGAAAAAAACCAATTGAGCGAAGATGAAATTAAAACGAAATTATTGCCTACGGCAATAATCCGTTTTCAAGTCTTGCTCCTTGAGTTGCTTTCTCACAAGTATTTGACACTTGATGAAGATTGGAATTTCAATATTTTGGCTCACGAAGATTTACCCGATTTTGCAGAGCTGGCAATAAATGATTTACTCATTTGGATTGATAAACTTTGGCAACTCAAGAACAAACAAGAACTCAAAAAGCCAAATTTCAACATTACAATAACGAACGACAAAGCCAGTTTTCAGCCAACAACTAAAGCAATTAACATTGACTTTTCACTATTCAAAAGATACACGGATGAAAACAAAATCAGTGATGATGTAATTTTTGTTCGCACAGACTATTTTGACATTGTAAAAGATAAAAACTACTTCAGAGTTAGCACAACCGAACCAATCAACTACAACGTAACAGACCAAGACAAAACAACTTTAGAGTTCTTTCTTGACAACATTTTTGACAAACCAAGTTTTCGTGAAGGTCAATTTCCAATCATTTCAAATGCCCTCAACCGAAAAGATACAATTGGACTTTTGCCAACAGGTGGCGGAAAATCATTGTGTTATCAACTTCCTTGCTTATTGCAGCCAAGCATAAATTTTGTGGTTTGCCCTATCAAATCATTAATGTATGACCAAAACGACAATTTGGTTAAAACCCTTGTGACAAATGTCAGCTTTATTACAAGCGATTTAGAAGCAGAAGAAAAAAGAGAAATAGAAAGGAATTTTGAGCAAGGTCGTTATTTGTTTGTTTGGATTTCACCAGAGAAGTTTCAAATACCGAGTTTCCGTGATAAAATAAGTGCGATAGTTGCTAATTTTTCTATTGCCTACGCAGTTGTGGATGAAGTGCATTGTCTTTCAGAATGGGGTCACGACTTTAGAACTTCATATTTGAATTTAGCCAAAACTATTGACAAGCTTAGCCCGAAAGATGAAAACGGAGAAGGAAAAATTAAGTTTATTGGTTTAACGGCAACAGCCTCCGTTAATGTTTTGAAGGATATTAAAATTGAATTTGCAAGACAAAAGCAACGGTTAGAAGATGAAAACATAAAGTCGCTTTTAGATTATAGTCGTAAAGAACTGAGATTTGAAGTAATTAACGATAAGGGGAACAAATTAGATAAACTCAAAGAACTAATTAACGAGCTAAAAGACACGGAAAGTTTTATTGAAACAACAGATAAAGCAGGCATAATATTTACTCCTAATGTTAATGGTGCTTATGGATGTTATCAGGTTTCAAATACGCTGAATACGCTTTATCAAAACAAAGTCAGTTGGTTTTCAGGTGACATTCCTAAAAGAGATGTTTATGATGAAAAAACAGGGCAAAAAATTGGAACGGAACCTGTAATGAACCGAGATGAATTTAACAAGTATAAAATTAAAGTTCAAAAAGAATTCAAAGAAAATAAGTATCAACTTTTAGTTGCGACAAAAGCCTTTGGAATGGGCATTGATAAGCAAAACATTTTTTATACTTTTCATTATGGCTTGCCAAGTTCAGTTGAAGCACTTTACCAAGAAGCAGGCAGAGCAGGACGTTGGGATAAAAGAAAAAAGGAGAACAAAAGTAAAATAGGGAAATGCTTTGTTTTACATTCTCCTGAAACACACGACAAAGAAAGAGTAGAACAGCTTTTTCTCAAGGACACCACATTTGCTGAAATGAAAGCTATTAGTGATGAAGTGGGCTTTGGTGGTAGAGATATTTTTAAGCAAGTATTTCTTTTTGTTCAAGGACAGAACGACATAGAGAAGGATTTTGAAATTATCTCAGGTGTAATCAGAATTTATTTTAAAGAAAAAGCTCAAGTAAGGATTTTTTGGAATGACGCATACTCTAAATTAAAAATAAACAGTGATGTTTTACAAAAAGCAATTTATCGATTAAGTCTATTAGGTATTGTCTCCGATTGGACTACAAATTTCATTGACCATTTTGAAGTGCAGTTTAAGACCCTTGATGAAAAGCATATTGTAAAAAGTGTTTCTGACTACATTGGAAAGTACGAACCCAATACAGATATATCAAAGGAGTTACAAAAAGTTCAGCATAAAACGGTTTTAGAAAAAGCAATTTGGTATTTATTGAATTGGACATTTGAAAAAATAGCATATAGCCGAAAACAATCGCTTAAAACACTTTCAGATTGGTGTTCAGAGTTTGAAGATAGTGAGAGTTTTAAGCAACGCATTGATAGTTATTTCATTTTTTCTGAAACAACTTTTATTCTTCAGCACATTGCAGAAAATCCAAAGGATTACGAAAAGTGGTTTGAAGTTTTGACTACAAATAATCATTTTCCAAACAAAACAGAATTTGAAAAACTAAAGGACAGCATAAGCCGATTTTTAGAAAGTTATCGTAATAGCATAGGATTAAATTTTGTAAGCGGTTTTGTCCGTTTAGCATTAAATGAATATGAAGATAGTGATGGAAAAGAACGCTTTGAAAGTGCATTGTTAAGCGTTAAAGAAACTTTTGCCCAAGAACAACAAATAGACTTTTTAGCTCGCCTAAAAGTATTAGGAAAACATTTGACCGAAGAACAAAAAATAGATTTGAGCCAATCCATTTCAAAATACTATCCTGAAATGTTGGAAGAACTTGCAGAATATTATGATTTGGCATATTTGCTTAATGATGTTTATGCACAGAAACTAAAGGATTTGAAAAAACTTAATAAGAAATTGTATGAGCAACTTGCAGAAATTTAATCAAACACTAGAAGACTTCAACCAGGAAGTTGAACAACTTAAAGACGTTTCGGGTGCTTTTAAGAAGCTTCAGAAATTAACTGAAACTTATAATTCTATCATAAAGCAGTTTGAAGAAAATAGTAAGACGCTTGACAAAATTAACGAGCTTCAGAAAGCCCAACAGGAAAAAGTTTCCAAGAGTTTAGCAGAACTTGAAAACTCTAACAAACAAAACAAGGCAGAGCTTGCAAAACTTATTGAAGATAAAACTGACCAAATCCGTAAAGAAAATAAAGAGTTTTACAAAGACCTTGAAAGCACAATCAAAATAAAACTTGACGACAACAAATCGGAAATCAAAAAATTAATTGAAAGTGAGAGAAGTCAAATAAAGCAGATTTTTGAAATTGAGTTTGCTAAAAACACGAAGGAACTGAAACAAGTAATTGAAGCGGAAAACAAGTCAGTAAAAATTTCAATATGGGTAATTGGCGGACTGACCTTGATTTTAAGCTTATTAGCAGTAATTAAACTATGGGCATAACGACAGACAGAACGCCAGCCGATAATATGCGTTTGGCGTCATGCGGGGTGAAGTGGTTTAATTCAAGGGCAGTTTTTCAAATCAACTTTGGTGGTGGTTTGACAGTTTTGTGCCCTAAAATCCCGCACGAACGCCAAGCGCAAAAACGTTAGCAGCAAGCGTAACAGACGACCGTGCAACCTGACAGTAACGGACGGACGGACAAGAAAAGTAAACCATTTTGACAGACAGACAAACAAAAACAGACCATATTGAAACGGGACAACGGGTAAGCCGACACTCTTTGCTGACCCTTGTGTATTTTTTCTTTTTCCCCACCGCACATTTTTTATTCATTTTTTTGCCACCGCACAATGGCACATTGGCTTTTGCCCCGACACACAAAAACCTACGCTTCGGCAAAAGCCAAAGAGCCATTTTTCCCAACGCTTTTTTAACTTTGCATTTATAAAACATCTATAAAGAGAACACTATGCTATCAACAGAGAAAACATTATCAGAAGTAATTGAAATATTAAGACAACGAGGTTACACAGAAGACTTTAACCTGTTAGAAGAAAACATCTCATACAAAAAAGGAGGCGAAAAGGTTGATTTGAACGACATCGTTATTGATAAAATATATCGTTTTACCGGACAAAACGACTTGGACGATGAAGCCATTTTATACGCAATGAGAAACCGAAAAGACGGAGCGAAAGGTGTATTTGTTAATGGATATGGAACTTACACAGACTCAGGGGCAAACGCTGTAATCAGTAAAATTAATGTTGAAGAAAATGACAATGATGATTGGACAGTAGAAAAATGATTTTTATTAAATTTGCACCGAAAAATGATTTTTATTAAATTTGCACCGTGAAATATTTATCTTCCATATTAGCCATTTACGTTTTGTTGCTGACAGCAGCCCCAAACTTAGTGGAGGACAAATGTTTTCAGGAGCAAACGACTGAACAATCCCAAGACAACCAAGATGATAAAGATTGTGGCGATTGTTGTTCGCCTTTTATGAATTGCCATACTTGTGTAGGGTTTACTTTCCCGATAGCAAACTTTTCTTTACACTCTGTCCTTACCTATTCAGACAAAAAAGTTTCCATATACAAGGACAATACTACGTCTGACTTTTTCTCTGCCATTTGGCAACCGCCTAAGATTAGTTAATGTTTCAGTGCCTTCGGCACAATAACAAATTGCGGTGCTACGCACCACCAATTCTTATTTTTCAAACATTAATAATCATTCAGACAATGAAGCTAAAAATCATTTTGCTGCTAATGGCAGCATTTCATATAAATACCGTATTCGGACAGAATACATTTAAAGCGGTCATAAAAGACAGCGAAACAAAAGAGCCGTTAATCGGTGCGACAGCAATTTTATCAGGAACAGCAACAGGAGCAACCGCAGACATTGACGGACTGATAACCTTAACCAATATTCCGAACGGAAAACAGGTAATTGAATTTCGTTATATAGGTTATGAAACACGAAAAGACACCTTTGAATTTCCTTTAACAACAATAGACCCGATTGAAATTTTTCTACAATCAGAAACAGCCGAGTTGGACGAAATTGTGATTTCATCTACACGAAGTTCAAGAACAATCAAAGACATTCCGACAAGAATTGAATTTATTGCAGGAGAGGAATTAGAAGAAAAGGGAAATATGAAAGCGGGCGATATTCGTATGCTTTTGAGCGAAAGCACAGGAATACAAACGCAACAAACATCGGCAACATCTGCCAACGCTTCTATTCGTATTCAAGGGCTTGACGGACGATACACCCAAATTCTTAAAGACGGTTTTCCATTATACGCAGGTGCAGCAAGCGGTTTGGGACTTTTGCAAACGCCACC
Organism: uncultured Paludibacter sp.; assembly: GCA_964396515.1. Taxonomy (GTDB): domain Bacteria; phylum Bacteroidota; class Bacteroidia; order Bacteroidales; family Paludibacteraceae; genus Paludibacter. The sequence goes on along the minus strand of CAYNGF010000123.1, from coordinate 4,151 downwards.
GCTTGACTTAAAGCAGGTAGAAATTATTAAAGGTTCTTCATCTACACTTTACGGAGGCGGAGCAATAGCAGGATTGGTAAACCTGATTTCCAAAACACCAACTGATGAAAGAGAGTTGCGTTTTCATTTAAACGGAAGTTCGGGTAGAGGTTTTGATATAAATGGTTTTTACGGACAACGTTTCAATAAAATAGGAACAACAATATTTGCGGCACATAACAGAAATTGGGCTTACGACCCTGCAAATATTGACCTGACGGCTATTCCGAAATTTGACAGATATGTTTTCAATCCCAAGTTGTTTGTTTATTTCAGCGATAAAACAAAGCTGAATGTTGGATTAAACACAGCAATTGAAAACCGTATCGGTGGCGACATACATTATATTCAGGGAAATGGCGACACTATCCACAGTTATTTTGAAGAAAATAAAACACAACGCTATTCTACGCAATTGTCTTTTGACCATAAATTTAATGACAAAAGTTTTTTCAATTTTAAAAACAGCGTGAGTTACTTTAACAGGATAATCAACATTCCGAATTATAGTTTTGACGGCACACAAACAGCAACTTTCAGCGAAGCAAGCTATACCAATGTAAGGGAAAAAACAGAATGGGTTGCAGGGGTAAATCTTTGGACAGACAATTTTCAGGAAAAGCAGTTAGATACTTTTCCGTTAAGAAATTACGACCAAATTACTTTTGGTGCATTTGCTCAAAATTCGTGGAAAGCTACCAGGTGGCTTAATCTTGAAACAGGTTTCAGAGCCGATTATGTTATTGATTACGGTATTGCGTTACTACCAAGAGTTTCGGCATTATTCAAAATTACAGACAAATTTTCTTCACGTCTTGGCGGTGGATTTGGCTATAAAACGCCAACCATTTTTACCGAAGAAAGCGAACGCATACAATATCAAAATGTAATGCCGATTGATAAAAATATCAACAAATTAGAACGCAGTTACGGAGGAAATGTTGATTTTAATTACCGCACTGCATTTGGCGAAAAAGTAACGTTTAGCATTAACCAACTTTTCTTTTACACCTATTTGAATAATCCTTTGTTGCTTGACTATCAAACAAACGGCTTATACCAATTTATCAATTCGGCAGGGCATATTAATACAAGAGGAACGGAAACCAATATCAAAATCGGCTATGAAGATTTTAAATTGTTTTTGGGCTATACGTTTACAGATACACGCTTGCATCAAAACGGAGTTTCAACAAATACGCCACTTACGCCAAAGCACAGGATAAATTCAGTTTTAATGTATGAAATAGAGGATAAATGGAAAGTAGGTTTGGAAGCGTATTATTTCAGCCCTCAAAAATTAAGTGACGGAGCAACAGGAAAACAATATGTGCTTTGCGGATTTATGGTTGAAAAGCTATGGGAAAAATTTTCTGTTTACATCAACTTTGAAAATTTCCTTGACGCAAGGCAAACCAGATTTGACACCATTTATACAGGAACAGTTACCAATCCTGTTTTCAGGGACATTTACGCACCGCTTGACGGATTTTTAATTAATGGCGGTATAAAATTAAAATTGTAAGAATTATGCAAAAGACAATATTTAAAATCATAAAAATGGATTGCCCAAGCGAGGAGCAATTGATACGAATGAAACTGCAAAATTTTGATGAAATAAAATCATTGGAGTTTGATATTGCAAACCGAAAACTGACAGTTCATCATATTGGGGAAAGCCAACCTATACTTTCGGCTTTGGAAACTCTAAACCTTGATACAACTCTAATTTCAACGGAAGAAAATACAATAGAAATAGAAGCAGACACAAGCAGTATGCAACGAAAATTATTGTGGACGGTTCTTATTATCAATTTTCTGTTTTTCGGGTTGGAAATGCTGTTTGGCATTTTTTCCAATTCAATGGGATTGGTAGCGGACAGTTTGGATATGCTTGCTGACAGTATCGTTTACGCATTGGCATTATTTGCGGTTGGAGGAACGATTGCAAGAAAAAATAACATCGCCAAGTTTGCAGGATATTTTCAAATCCTTTTAGCTGTTATCGGGTTCGTTGAAGTTGTCAGACGTTTTATCGGAGTTGAAAAAATGCCCGATTTTCAAACAATGATTGTAGTTTCTGTTTTAGCCCTGATAGCAAATGTGATTTGTCTTTACTTATTACAAAAAGGGAAAAGCAAAGAAGCCCATATGCAAGCGAGTATGATTTTTACTTCCAATGACGTAATCATTAATTCGGGTGTAATCACAGCCGGACTTTTGGTTAATTGGCTTAATTCAGGTTATCCCGACTTGATTATTGGAGCAATCGTTTTTATAATTGTTGCAAGAGGAGCATACAGAATATTACAATTAGCGAAGTAAAAAGCCAACGCACACAAGCACACACATTTTGCAGCCGCTACAAGCCGACACGCAAACCAAAGCTGCAAAAAGAGTGTGCTTGTTTCCCTAAAAAAAATTGAATAAAAAAATTTTCCTGCCCTTCTGAAAAAGAAAAAATACCCGAACGCACAACCCGACACTTGGACGACATACAGACAATGGTTTACTAAGACGGTGGACAGAACGCCAGCTGCTAACAGCGGTTTGGCGTAATGGGGGCGGACGTGCTTCGTATGACAGTTTTTCTTAAATTTGAACTTTCGGCTTCGTATGAAGTTTTGTGCTGAAAAGCCCCCACTACGCCAAGCCGCAAACCGTTAGGCAACATTAAAAGACAAGACAATAACCATTTAATAATAAATAATATGAACCAAAAACATTGCAAATTTTGCGGAAAAATAATTGACGCTGACAGCAAGTACTGTGCTCATTGTGGTGGAAATGTAGAGAATTTAGCACCAATTGAACAACCACAATCCTCAATTCAGAAGGACACTCAAAAAGTAGAAAGTGATTCTCCAATAGAAAAAATTGTGGTTGACACAACATTTACTGACCAATACTTTACTATTGGATTAGTAACTTTTCTAATTTTTGTTTTTTGGGTGCTTGTAGATCGCTTTATTGAAAACGCATATGAGTATAATGAAATTTGGAAACCAATTAACATTATTACAGTTAGTGCAATTCCAATTCTATGTACTATTTTCACTAAAAAACAATCATACCGAATTGTTCTGGGGATTATGGCTGGCATAACAATTTTATATTATGTTTTTGTTTTTTATATAGAGAAATAATATGTATTGCAAACACTGTGGAAAAATAATAGATGACAACTCAATATTTTGTAGTTTTTGTGGTAATCCTCAAAAGACACATATTGAATACCGAGCAGAAGAACATATAATTACTCCAAAAACAGAAGCAAAACTTGAAAATATTTTTGGATTAAAACTTTCTAAGCAGGTTATTGGATTCTATTTAGTTTGGCTTTTGCTTCATTTCATTTTCCTTATAATTAACTGGGAATCGGGAGATAGTGGTGATTTTTGGCCATTTGGCAAATATTCTGATTTTGAAGATTACGATTTCACAGAATTTTTAATCTACACAATAGTTCCAATAATAGGATTAATTATTTGGAACATATTCAAACCAATCGACAATAAAAAAAATATGATTACTAATTCTGAGAGTTCAATTTACGCAGGTTTTTGGTTGCGATTTTTCGCATATTGGATTGACTTTGTTATTATTTTCATCATCAATTCAATAATATTGATTATTATTCAGTATCCTATCCCTGATGACGCAAAGGGTCCATTTTATATATTTGGTTATGCATTTTTCCTTGTAAATAATCCTTTAGGATTGTTATTTAGTTGGTTGTATTTTGCATTAATGGAGAGTAGTAATAATCAAGGCACATTAGGAAAGCTTGCATTAAATATTAAGGTCACCGACATTCAAGGTAATAAAATAAGTTTTGGAAAAGCAACGGGAAGACATTTTGGGAAAATAATATCTGGTTTGATTTTATTCATTGGATATTTAATGGTGGCATTTACAGATAAAAAACAAGGACTGCATGACCAAATGGCTAATTGTTTAATAATAAAAAAAATAATAACGTTGCCTAACACGCAGTATAGCCAATAAGGGTTTCAGTGGTTTGCGAAGGGTTGTAGCCCGCTTCAACTTTTCATGAAACTTGATAGGAAATCGCCCGCAATCCCTTACTGGCCATACCGCCAACCGTTACC
>CAYNGF010000122.1:0-10253 GCA_964396515.1 uncultured Paludibacter sp. | reverse complement strand
TTCCTTCGGGCAGTGCATCTTCTACAGTGCAAACTTCAAATCCCTCCATGGCAGCCTGCAAAGCGCATATCGGATCTATTTCTGTAACCATTACACGTGCACCGTAAGCACGCATCGATTTTGCCGAACCTTTTCCCACATCGCCATATCCACAAACTACTACTACTTTACCGGCAAGCATTACATCAGTTGCACGTTTAATACCATCAGCAAGCGATTCACGACAACCATACAAATTATCGAATTTCGATTTTGTAACTGAATCATTCACATTAAATGCAGGGAAAAGCAATTTATTTTCGCTCATCATTTGATAAAGACGATGAACTCCTGTGGTAGTTTCTTCGGATACACCTCTGATTTCAGGAGTCATACGAGTCCAGAAACTATTATCCTCGCCAAGAACATTCGCAAGAATTTTCATCAGTTGTTTTTCATCCTCACCGCCTGTAACATTCAGGAGAACATCTGCATTTTTTTCAGCTTCAACACCTACATGAATCATCATTGTTGCATCGCCGCCATCGTCAACAATTACATTCGGCCCTTTTTTGCCTTCGAAAGTTAATGCTTGCAACGTACACCACCAGTACTCTTCAAGTGTTTCGCCTTTCCATGCAAAAACAGGGATTCCGGCGGCAGCAATGGCGGCAGCAGCATGATCTTGGGTAGAATAAATATTACAACTGCACCAGCGAACTTCTGCTCCGAGGTGAGTGAGTGTTTCTATTAAAACAGCAGTTTGTATGGTCATGTGCAGTGAACCTGTAATGCGAGCTCCGGTTAAGGGTTTTGATTTTCCGAACTTTTCACGTAATGCCATAAGCCCGGGCATTTCCTTTTCGGCAAGTTCTATTTCTTTACGTCCGTATTCAGCAAGTGAGATATCAGCTACTTTGTAGGGTAATGAGCTGAATAATTTATTGTTATCCATTTTATTTCAGTTATTTTTGTTTTATGATTTTAGCTTGCAAAGATACAAAAATATAGTCGAAATAAGTTAACTTTGCTATTTTTAAATCCTTAAAATTAGAGATGTTAGTTGATATACATACACATAATAGAGAGTTTAAATCTTTTCATGCAATAGTAAATGTTGCTTTGGACGATATTTTTTATATATTGAAAAGCGAAATTATCGGTACATTTTCAGCCGGTATTCATCCATTCGATATATCAGAAATTAGTCACGAAATTTGGGAAAAGCTTGAACTGTGTATGGTTGACAAACGTTTTGTCGCTATAGGCGAATGTGGTTTGGATAAAAACAGTAATATTTCATACGATGTTCAAAAAGAATTTTTTCAGAAACAAATTTTTATGTCCGAAAAATACCAAAAACCACTCATTATTCATTGTGTGGGGATGTTTAACGAGTTGATGAAGATCAGAAAAGAATTAAAACCATCGCAACTTTGGATAGTTCATGGTTTCAGAGGGAAGCCTGAGTTGGCTCAGCAGCTAATGAAATCGGGTATAAGGTTATCGTTTGGCGAAAAATTTAATCCTGCAAGCGTAAAGATAACACCCATTGATCAAATATTTATTGAAACCGATGAAAGTGAAATTTCTCTTATTGATATTTACAAAAAAATTGCAGATATAAAGCATTGTAATGTAAATGATTTAACAGCAGGATACAAATTCTATAAAAATATTACTTGAATTACAGTAAATTATGTTTGTTAATAAGTACTATAAGAATTCGTAAAATCAAAAAAAGCACCCGAAAGTATTATTATTTTCGTAATTTTGCAGCCTTTAATTATTAAAATAGACAACTGATGATCAGATTTTTTGCTACAATACAGTTTTTTGTGTTTACTTTAACTTTGAATGCTCAAATTTTTCAATCGATGCAACCGGTTGAACAACGCACATTGGTAAGCGCTTTTAATGCTATTTCCAATTTCTATGTAGATAGTACCGATAACAAAAAATTGGTTGAAACAGCTATTACTTCCATGCTGAAGGAACTTGATCCACATTCTTCATTTATCCCCAAAGAAGAAGTGGAAAGAGTAAATGAACCGCTTGAGGGTAGTTTTGAGGGTATTGGTATTCAGTTTCAAATAATTGAAGATACACTGCTGGTAATTCAGACCATAGCCGGAACACCTGCTGATAAAGTGGGCGTGCTGCCTGGAGATAAAATGATTTACATTAATGATGAACTGATTGCCGGAGTAAAAATCCAAAATTCCGATGTGATGAAAAAACTTCGCGGACCACGTGGTAGCGAGGTAACGGTTAAAATTCAGCGAAACGGAAATCCTGAATTGAGGATTTTTAAAATTGTACGTGATAAAATTCCAATCTACAGCGTGGATGCAACCTACATGATTGATAAGGAAACCGGTTATATTAAAATCAATAATTTTGGCAGTACTACTGTTGCAGAATTTAAGAAATCGTTTGCCGAACTTAAGAAAAAAGGAATGAAAAATCTTATTCTGAGCCTACAAGGGAATGGTGGCGGATATTTGAATGCTGCCGTTGAGCTTGCCGATGAATTCTTAAGTCGTGATAAATTGGTGGTTTATACTCAAGGCGTGCGACAGCCAAAAAAAATATCAAATGCAACGGGTGTTGGTAATTTTGAAACAGGGAAACTCATTATTTTAGTCGATGAATATTCTGCTTCGGCAAGCGAAATTGTGTCCGGTGCTGTTCAAGACTGGGACAGAGGCGTTATTATAGGTCGGCGTACTTTTGGTAAAGGGCTCGTGCAGGGACAGTTACCCTTGCCCGATGGCTCGATGTTGCGACTTACTACAGCAAGATATTACACTCCTTCGGGAAGATGCATACAAAAACCGTATAAAAACAGAGCCGATAAATACGAACGAGATATACAAACACGGATGAAAAACGGTGAACTTTTTCATGCCGACAGTATTCATTTCCCTGACTCGCTGAAGTATGAAACACTCACACTTAAACGTACAGTTTATGGTGGCGGTGGTATCATGCCCGATGTTTTTGTTCCTGCCGACACAACCAAATACACAGAATATCATCGTAACTTGGTTTCGAGAGGAGTGCTGAACAATGTGGTGGCGCGATATGTGAACAATAATCGCGATATGTTGAAAAAAGAATATTCAACATTTGACAAGTACAATAAAAAATTTGTAACGAATGATGAGCTAATTGCAAAACTCGTAGCTGCCGGCGAAAAAGAAAAAATTGCTCGTAACGAAGACCAGTTGAAAATATCAGAGCCATTAATCAAATTACAAATTAAAGCCCTGATTGCACGCGATTTGTGGGATATGAACAGTTATTACAGGATTATTGATGTCGAAAATGAGTCGCTGCAACGTGCGTTGGAAATTTTGAATACAACCGGTGCTTATGAGAAAATATTAAGCCCTTCTGCTTCACGATAATTTTAAGTTATTTGTGTTTTATTGAATTTTGAAATATTTATATAAAAGCTAATATGATTTATAAGGCAAAAATTTAAGATATTTTTTTCGAACAAGCGGCTACTCCTGACCGCTTGTTTGTTTTGTACAAGTAATGAATACCAAAATATGGAACAGATTTACAAATATATTTCCGAAAATTACATTGAAGTTATCGCGCTTATTTTAAGTGTCATATATATTTTTCTGTCGATAAATCAGCGTTTAACTACATGGATCTTCGGTTTTTTGTGTGCTTTACTTTACATCATTGTTTTTTTTCAGACCAAGTTTTATGCAGGAATGGCTTTACAGGTTTACTATGCTGCCATAAGTGTTTACGGTTGGTTTAGCTGGAAAAATGGAAATTCTAGTTCTGAGGATGGATTGCCGGTTACAAAAACTACCGGAAAGTTGATGATGAGGATTCTTGCAGTGTCAGTATTTTTATTTCTTGTAATTTACTTATTGTTAAAAAATTACACCGACTCACCTATCCCATTTCCCGATGCTTTTACTACATCGTTCAGTTTGGTTGCCACATGGATGCTTACTCGCAAAAAACTGGAACATTGGATTTTCTGGATTTTTATCGATGTGGCCTCCGTAGCTATGTTTCTTTATCGAGGAATGTACCCAACCGTTATTTTATTTGTAATTTATACGGTTATGGCTGTGGCAGGATATTTCAGATGGGAAAAATCTATGCAAATAGCAAATTAAAAAATGCCGGAGAAAAATATCAACCGGCATTGAATGTTTAAATATTAAAACAACGACATTTGCCCCGTAATATCATCTATGATTTTTTTCTGATCCACAATATCGTCGGGCAGTACTGAATCGTTGTTTATTGATTTTATGGTTTTTGGTTTCTTCGTTTTTTTCTGAAATTCAGGTGCTTGTTCCGGATTTTCTTCAGTTTCAATAACTGTTTCATTCACTGTTTGTTCTTCTGCAGTAATATTTTCAACACTTTCTTCAGCTTCTGTTCCGTTTTCAGTTTGTTCGTTGTTTTCAGAATCATCACCGTCTCGAATTTTGTCATTTTCTTCCGAGCCGTTTTCCTTTTCTTCGGTTTTAAATCGCAAAGGCTCCAATTCGTTAATTGTTTCCACTTCGTACGTAGTGAGTCTTTTGCCTTTAGCTCTGAAACTTTTTATGCCGATAAATTCTTCCGCATCAACTACCAACGCTTCGCGATACGCATCATTTCCACCGAACACCACTTCAATACGTGGAAAATCAGTGTCCGTCATTATCATCAACCTCGATTCGGGATTTTCACCCAGAAAGCTCTGTTTTTTCTGCGATGCTTCAAGCTGAAAACGTTTCAGATAGTAAAACTTTTGCTCGGCATCCCAAAGCGCCACTGTCCAAACTTTGTTTGGGTCGAATTTTTCAATTATCAGAATATCTTTATCGTAATGATTGTTTAAATCAAAATTCGAGCAATAATAATCGCCTTTGGTGGAAACTACCAAAATCTGGTCGTCGCTCAGAAACTCGCCCAAATATTCGCCGCGATTATCGTAATTCAGGCGTAGAACATCCCTGTCGAACCACACTTGCCGACCACCAAGTGTTGAGCCTCCTTTTTGCTTGAGAGTGATTTTGTGTATCTCGTTTTTTGTGAGGATGTTACCCATTGATTGACGACCTTTTATAGCAATATCGCTGAAATCTTTCTCAAAAACAAGTTTGAAAAGTCTTGGTTTTGGTTTGAGGGTAACTCTGATAACTTCGGCTTCGGCATTGGGATTCGATGTAAAATATACAATTTTCGAGCCTGGAGTTCCCTGTGTTACATCGTATTCCTTGTCGCGGGTAATGCCGTTTACAGCAAAACGTTTAATGTAATGTGGACCGTTTTTGCCATCGCGATACACAACGTTGTAAATGGTTCGTTTGTCATTTTTCTTGAAAACATTGAGGTAAAGAATGTTTTTTCCAACGAAAAGTTTATCAGTTACCTTTACAATTTTATATTTTCCATCTTTAAAGAAAATAATAATATCATCGATATCAGAGCAATTGCATACAAACTCGTCTTTTCGCAGCGATGTGCCGATAAAACCTTCTTCGCGGTTTACGTAGAGTTTTTCGTTGGCCTCCACCACTTTAGCAGCTACAATTGTTTCGAAATTGCGGATTTCAGTCCGTCGAGGGAAGTTTTTACCATATTTGTTTTTCAGATTTTCGAACCAGAAAATCGTATAATCAATCAGGTGATCGAGTTCATATTGTACTTCATCAATTTTTTTCTTCAGTGCTATGATGGTATCGTTTGCTTTGTCCGAATCGAATTTGGTGATACGCATCATTTTAATTTCGAGCAACTTCAGTAAATCTTCGCGGGTAACTTCGCGGATAAAATCAGGTTTGAAAGGTTCGAGACGTTTGTCGATGTGCGCTAAAACTTCGTCCTGAGAAGTGCTGTCTTCAAATTCTTTATCTTTATAGATACGGTTTTCTATAAATATTTTTTCGAGTGAGGTGAAAAAAAGTTGCTCGAGTAATTCGGCTTTTTGAATTTCCAGTTCAGCTTGCAATAAATCTTTGGTGTGGTCGGTACTAATACAGAGCAGCTCACTCACACCCATAAAACGAGGTTTTTTATCGTGAATTACACAGCAATTAGGCGAAATACTCAGCTCACAATCGGTAAAAGCATACAATGCATCGATTGTTTTATCGGACGATATTCCCGGCTGTAACTGTACCTGAATTTCAACATTTGCCGAAGTATTATCATCGACTTTGCGAATTTTGATTTTTCCTTTTTCGCTTGCTTTTATAATTGACTCAATCAGTTTGGATGTGTTTGTGCCGAAAGGTATTTCGGTTATTACAAGTGTTTTGTTATCGAGTTTACTTATTTTAGCACGAATTTTTACTACACCGCCTCTTTCTCCATCGTTATATTTTGATACATCTATCGAACCTCCGGTCTGGAAATCGGGATAAAGCACAAAATCTTCACCCTTGAGGTAAGCTATGCTTGCATCGCAAAGTTCATTGAAATTATGAGGTAATATTTTTGAGTTTAATCCTACGGCGATACCTTCAACGCCTTGTGCTAAAAGTAGCGGAAATTTAATTGGAAGAGCAATCGGTTCTTTATTGCGACCATCGTACGAAGCTTTCCATGCGGTAGTTTTGGGATTAAAAACAGCTTCGAGAGCAAATTTTGATAGTCGGGCTTCAATATAACGCGGAGCAGCCGCGCCATCTCCGGTAAGTATATTTCCCCAGTTCCCCTGGCAGTCAATAAGTAAATCTTTCTGTCCAAGTTGTACCAAGGCATCGCCAATCGATGCATCACCATGTGGATGAAACTGCATAGTATGACCAACAATATTTGCCACTTTGTTGTAACGACCATCGTCAAGCCGTTTCATTGAGTGCAGAATACGCCGTTGAACAGGTTTCAGTCCATCGTATATATCCGGTACGGCACGTTCAAGAATTACGTACGAAGCATAATCGAGAAACCAGTTCTGGTACATTCCCGAAAGATGGTGCTTTACTGCTTCATCGGATATTTTAGGTACTTTGTAAGTGGAATGCGCAGACGTCGTTTCTGTGTCATCAAATGTTTCTTCAGCGTTTGTTATTTCATCGTTTTCGTTTTCAGCGTCAATTATTTCGTCGGTACTCATTTCGAAGGACTTGTTTTTTTGCTTTTTATCAGCCTGAATTATATTTAACCCACAAAATTACAAAAAAAACAGTAACTTTGCATTCCTTTTTTGGACTTGAGTAAAAATTAAATTATTAAGCAAAAAAATGTTTTTTAATTTATTATTTTAGTATCAATTACTATCATTCAGATTGCTTTTAAAGGGAATTTTAGATAATATTTGTCAGATATATAGCTATATACAAATATCTTCCAATGGTAGCGAAAAACATCTTTCGTTACTATCGAAAGAAATAGTTATCAGGTACAAATTGAAACAAAAGTAAAGGGTATCAAATTAAACAGTAATAATAAATTTATGGCCTCACAGGAAGATGTTTTTAAAAAACTGATTGCTCATTGCAAGGAATATGGCTTTGTATTTCCTTCGAGCGAAATATATGACGGACTTGGCGCCGTTTACGATTATGGTCAAAATGGTGTTGAACTAAAAAACAACATTAAGAAATACTGGTGGGACAGTATGGTGTTGCTCAACGAGAATGTTGTGGGTATAGATGCTGCTATTTTCATGCATCCTACAACATGGAAGGCTTCAGGGCATGTGGATGCGTTCAACGATCCGTTGATTGACAATAAGGACAGTAAAAAACGCTATCGTGCCGATGTGCTGATAGAAGAATTGCTTGCCAAATACGATGAAAAAATTGAAAAAGAAGTAGAGAAAGCAGCCAAACGTTTTGGCGAAAAATTTGATGAAGCTGTTTTCCGTTCCACCAACGAACGTGTACTGGAAAATCAGAAAAAACGCGATGAAATTTACAGTCGTTTTGTTCAGGCGCTGAACGACTCGAATTTGGATGAATTAAAACAAATAATCCTTGATTATGATGTAGTTTGTCCAATCAGCGGAACCAAAAACTGGACCGATGTGCGTCAGTTTAACCTGATGTTCTCCACCGAAATGGGTTCCACTGCCGATGGTGCAATGAAGATTTACCTTCGTCCTGAAACAGCACAGGGTATTTTTGTAAACTTCCTGAATGTACAGAAAACCGGACGTATGAAAATTCCTTTTGGTATCGCGCAAATTGGTAAGGCTTTCCGTAACGAGATTGTTGCCCGACAGTTTATTTTCCGTATGCGAGAATTTGAACAGATGGAAATGCAGTTCTTCGTTCGTCCGGGTGAGGAAATGCAATGGTTTGAGCACTGGAAACAATTCCGTTTGCGTTGGCATAAGGCACTTGGGCTTGGCGACCATAAATATCGTTTCCACGACCATGATAAACTGGCACATTATGCCAATGCCGCTACCGACATTGAATTCGAAATGCCTTTTGGCTTCAAAGAAGTGGAAGGAATTCATTCGCGTACCGATTTCGATCTTGGCAGTCATGAGAAATATTCAGGAAAAAATATAAAATATTTCGATCCTGAATTGAATCAATCTTATGTGCCTTATGTGATTGAAACTTCTATCGGGGTTGACCGTACTTTTCTTTCTATTATGGCAGCTTCGTACAAAGAGGAAACTCTGGAAGGAGGTGATAGTCGAGTAGTACTTTCGTTACCTCCTGTTTTGGCTCCCGTTAAAGTGGCTGTAATGCCTTTGGTAAAAAAAGATGGATTACCTGAAATAGCCCGTGAAATTATCAATAGCCTGAAATTCGATTTCAAATGTGTTTACGACGAAAAAGACTCCATCGGGAAGCGTTATCGTCGTCAGGATGCAATAGGAACGCCTTATTGCGTAACTGTGGATCATCAGACTGCCGAAGATCAGACTGTTACCATACGTCATCGTGATACCATGCTTCAGGAACGCGTGGCAATTGCCGATTTGCAGAAAATTATCGGCGATGCGGTGAATATGAAAAATCTTTTTAAGAAAATAGTGGAATAGACTTATTTGAAAAGGCAGCATAAAAAACTTTTTCCCATAAAAAGGAAAAAGTTTTTTTAGTATCTCACCCATTCATTCCCTTGTAAGACAAATTGTAAAGAATCACTTGAAAAATGTGGTTCTACAAGCTCTTTCACATCTTTTGAAATATACTTGAGGAAGTTTTGTCGTGCTATTAAATGTTCGGTTGCAGCATCGTATTCAAGTGTAATAAAACCAACTACTGTTTGTTCCGTTGCCCAGGCCGGTGTGGTGCCGTTTTCATTAATACTTTCGCTTTTAATCCAATCTTTTATATCCGGTTTTCTGAAAACAACTTCTGCTCGTGACCAATCTTGATTGAAAAACCGGATTTCTGAATTTTGCAAAGTGTCTCCTATGGTGGATATTACTCCAATAGTTGTATTGCCCTGAACGGTTTTAAAAGTGAAAATTTCCATTCGACTGTTTGCAGCATTTTGTATCTTAATAAAATTGAATGTCGAATCATATTTTATTATGACTGATTTTCCGCCGAGGGAATTTTGTACACTGTCGGGTATTTGTATTTTGTAATTGTTCAGCATTTTCAATTTTGTTGGCTTGTTTAGTAGAGGATTTATACGGGCAGGCATATTAACAAAAATGCTGTCTATACTTTGGCTACTTGCCAAATGTAATGAAGTAAAAAGAAAAAAGAAGATAAGGAAAGAAATTTTACTTTTGAAATTCATTTATTGCTTATTTTTTGGTTTAATAATTCCTTTAATTTTATTCCAATAGTAATTAAACATATCGCTCCAGTTGTTGAAGTCCTCACGATATATAATACCAACGCCTTGTGTAGTTTTTGCTTCGCGAAGCTGAGCCCGGTCGATGGTATGGCTATAGGCTTTAAAACGAATAATTCCTGACTCCGTAAGTAACCATTCCACATCAAAGTCGCCTATAAATTTATTATTGTTAGTACTTGTATTGGCATTTTCATTTCGGTAGCCAAGGTTTCCGTTTACTATCAGTCGTTTATTTGGCTGATAAAGAACCTGTGCTTTCCATTCATCGTTTACGGCTTCCGATTTTTGCCAGTCGAACCCTACAGAGAAATTTGTAGTGTTAAAAGATTGTTTTATCCAGTTATTGATATGTGCGCTTAGAGTTGATGTAGCAAAAGATAAACCTTCGTTTACGCCAATAATCGGTTCGGTGCGCAAATAATCAGGTGTATAAAATTTATTTAAGAGTAATAGATATACAATCTGACGGTTCATTAATTCTTCGGTATTGATAATGTTTCGTACCTTTTGTTTTAGACCTT
>CAYNGF010000121.1:0-10411 GCA_964396515.1 uncultured Paludibacter sp. | reverse complement strand
AACTGAATTACAATAGGATAAATAGAGAGGTTCATAATCCTCTCTCTCCGCAAAAAAGTTAAGTCGTTGAAGCTCGGTGCTTTCAACGATTTTTTTTATTTTTACTACGGCAGTATTGCGTAGTATATAATGCTAAGCCGATAAATTAAGTAAAAATAAATTGATTGAAGTTTGTATTAGTTGGAATGTAAAAAATGCTTATTTAAAACATCTTCTTTAATTGAAATTTTTAAAAGATTTTATCTTTTAAAAAAACGATACACAGCAATAGAAGTATAATTTAGCAAAGTATAATATAAACTTGTCAGAATTACCCAATAAAAATAAAACTTGAAAGTTTCTGTAGGTTTAAATATCTCACCTTCAAATTCACCGCTTACAGGAAATAATGTTTGAAAAATATCCACCATATATTGCCCGTTTAAGCTAAAATATTTTAATCCTAAACTATTCCAGCTTGTTTCAAAATGAATTCCTCCGGAAGTTTTAAGGTTAAGCAAAAAAATCAGATTAAAAGCAATAAACTGGAATAATACAAAAATCATAATTGCCATGTTACGATTTCTCAGCAAAGAAAGTCCTGCAAAAAGACAAACTGTAAAAATAAGGGTCTGAGTAATGATTGGTTTAATAAATTCTACAAAAACATTCTGTATTACCTGATAATCACTACCACTAATAAATTTAATAATCCATAAACCCAGAATATTTAATGCTATATTCACGTAAATCCATGTTAACAAGAATTGCGATGCAAAAGCTGCATCAGGCTTAGTAAAAGTGAAATATTTTTTCATTGTTCTTCAAAAAAATATTATCCAAATTAATTTTGAACTTCAGAATTAATAGTAGAAACCGGTGTTGGTAGTGGTTCCATAGCATCAGCTTCTCTGTTGGTAGTATCGCGCTTAATATAGGTGTGGCATTTATAATTGCGTGTGATTTTCTCTTTGGGTTCTTTCGGAAACTTAGCACGGTAATTTTTAAAATTTTCATCGGCAAGTACTTTTTCCATAAACAAACCAAAAATAGGTAATGCACTTCGGCCACCTTCACCTAAATGCGATGAACGAAAGTGAACACTGCGATGCTCACCCCCTACCCATGCACCTCCAATTAATTTAGGAGTTACCCCAACAAACCATGCATCAGAATAGTTGGAAGATGTTCCGGTTTTTCCACCAAAATCAGTATTCCAACGAAACAAATCCCACTCCCACAATGCCTGTGTAGTGCCACCGGGTTCTGTTAAACCGCCTTTCAGTAATTCCTGTACAAGCCATGCTGCTTCATAAGTTATAACTCTTTTATGGATATGAGGCGAACGGTAGATTACATTTCCCTGGTAATCTTCAATTTTTGTAATAAGTACAGGCTCCTGGTAAATTCCTTCATTCACAATTGTCCCGAATGAATTCACCATTTCGAGCAACGATACATCTGAAGAACCCAAACTAAGCGATGGTTGATTCTCCAAAGGAGTTTTGATACCAAGCAAATGTGCATATTTAATTACTTCATCAATTCCTACTTCCTGAGCAAGTTGCACCGCAATCGTATTAATTGATCGCGCAAAAGCATGTTTGAGTGTAACACTTCCAACATACGATCTGTTAGCATTTCTTGGTTTCCATACTTCAGTTTTTCCTTTATCTTCATACTCCCAGGTTACAGGTTTATCTACTCTGGTTTCACATGGCGACATTCCATGCATCATGGCAGCAGTATATACAAAAAGCTTGAACGTAGATCCTGGTTGACGTTTTGATTGAGCAACTTTGTCATATTTCCAGAAATTGAAGTCGATATCTCCTACCCATGCTTTTACTTCACCTGTTTTGGGTTCCATTGCTACAAAACCGGCATGTAAAAAATGATTCATGTACCTTATCGAATCCATAATGCTGAGTGTAGTATCTTTTACATGAAGTTTGTAATCGAACACTTTGACTCGACGTGGTAAATTCAGATAGAAATTAATTGAATCGTTATTATCGCCATATTTCTTTTTCAAACTTGCATAAACTTTGGTTTTTTGTGCTATATTTTCAATAAACCCGGGTATTTCATTTCCATCCTCATCGCGCCATGGATTTTGTCCTTGCCAGTGTGAAAAAAATCGTTGCTGATGAAGTTTCATGTGCTTCTGAACAGCTTCTTCAGCATACTTTTGTAAACGGGAATCAATAGTTACATAAATTTTTAGCCCATCGGAATAAATATCATTCCCTGTTTCCTTTTCCCATTCGTTTAAATATTTATCCAAATAAGTTCTGAAGTGTAAAGCCTCACCCTCGTAACTTTGTTCCACACTGTAATTCATACGAATGGGTAACTGTTTAAGCGAATCGCAAACATGCTGTGAAATCACATTTTTACTGACAAGATTTTGGAGTACAACATTTCGTCGGCTTAGTGAACGTTTCGGATTAATTACCGGATTATATGCTGTGGTAGCTTTAAGCAGTCCAACTAAAGTAGCCGATTGTTCGTAATTCAAATCAATTGGTTTGGTCTTGAAATATGTTTTAGCTGCTGTTTTTATTCCGTATGCATTGCTTCCAAAATCGACAGTATTCAGATACATGGTAAGAATTTCTTCTTTTGAATATTTTATTTCAATTTTTACGGCAGTAATCCACTCTTTCATTTTCATTATTATCAATTTCACTCCCGGAATATATCCAAAAAGTCCGGTGGAGTACTGATCACGAGTTTTATACATGTTTTTCACCAATTGTTGGCTAATAGTACTTGCCCCACGGGCATTCCCTTTAAGCATATCTTTTATAGCGGCAAAAATCCCTTGTACATCGATACCAAAATGCTGATAAAATCTTTCATCTTCGGTTGCAATCAGTGTTTTGATAAGTATTGGTGATATTTCATTAAAAGTAACCGGTGTACGATTTTCTCTGAAGTATTTTCCTATGATTTTGTTATCTGCACTTATAACTTCTGATGCTATACTTTGAGGAGGATTACTTATAGCTTTCATACTCGGCGATTTTCCGAACAACCATAAGAAATTGATGTCAATGAGAAAAAGAAAAAGCAGAAACATCCAACTAAAGGTAATGATAATATTGCCAAGTTTCTTGTACCAAACAAGACTGTGAAAACGCTCCATTCTTGCCTTACGCCAGCGTACAAAATCCTGCAAATAACGGAAAATAAAATTCCAAATTTTCAGTAAAAGTTCTTTAGCTTTTAACCACATACCACTTCAATTATTTTTGTCGCAAATTTACCTAAAATCATGAGAAAAAACGTTTTTTGAGAAGATAAGTTATAAATAAACATGAAAAAATAACGTTCATGGTCTTTACATCATTTAGTTGAAACATACCAACCCATCATATTATCTTCTGCAATGTCAAACAGGTTAAATCCGTTAGCTTGAAGCACTTTTTGAGAAGCTATATTTTCAGCACTTGTAACTGCCACAACTTTATTTATATCCGAACGTTTTTGGGCCCATTCTACTATCAAACCAATGGCTTCTTTCATATATCCCCGATTACGAAAGGTTTCATCTATTCCGTAACCTAATTCCACCGCACCATCAACCGGCTCACCATGAAAACAGATCGATCCTGCAACGGTTAGTGTATCTTTTATAATGATTAACCATAAAGTGTGAAACAAAAACTCAGCATAAATATTGTTGAAATAAGGATAAAATTCTTTTATAACTGTTTCTTTAAGTTCAGGGTCAATTGAATTGATTTTTTTTGCAAAATCAGTCTTTGAGAGAAGTTCTGTTGGAGACTCAACATATACTTTTAGTTCAGCATACGTTAAAGGCCGAAGATACAAGCGTTCCGATGTAAGAATGAAATGCATGTTTTGAATAAAATAAATTACAAAAAATAAAACATTCACCCTTTACTTAAATAGTAAAAGATGAATGTATATTATTAAGGAAAACAAGTATATTATTTAAACAAAATGATAAAGAAATATCAAATTGGTTTCGAGTGCAGGTTTTTTCGAATCTTTAATTTCGAGTGTAGCAAAAATTTCAGCTTTGCTTACCCCACGCAGGTTTACAAGCGAAACGAGCTTTGCACGGCAACGAACCTGACTGTTAACAGTAACTGCCTGCATAAATCTAAGTTTTTCAATTCCGTAATTTACAGTAAGTTTCGAATTGTTTACCTGAATTACCTGTTCCCATAAATAGGGTAAAATTGATAAATTCAGATAACCATGAGCAATAGTAGTTTTAAATGGGCTTTCAAGTTTGGCACGTTCTTCATCTACATGTATCCACTGATGATCGAGCGTTGCATCTGCAAAAAGATTGATTTGTTCCTGAGTAATGGTATGGTAATCCGAAACACCAATTTCTTTTCCTACAAACTTTTCTAATTCTTCGTAACTGTTAACTGTAATTTTACTCATTTCTAAATATTTAAAATTGCACAACCAATTTATTTTTGTGCAAAAATAATACTTTTAATTCTAGTTTACAATACTGTTAACTGAAATTTAAAAAACTAAGAAATAAAATAACATTCTGCTAAAATAGTGTGTTCTCAATAAATCCATCAAGTTCAGGATATTTTACTTCATTCATAATTTCGGGTATATTTCTGTTTAAGCGTGCATTATTTGCATTTCGTGAAATGGTGTGAGCTTCCATCAAGCGAGCTTCGTAGGGTTGTATAAGCGATTTTACAAGTTGTACATCAGTATTACTGTTTACCCAAAGTTTACTTTGCGAAGGTGGTAAAATTAAAGGCATTCGCAATTTCAGGTTGTGAATTTTTTCCATCAGTGAGTTTGCCGGAGTAGTTACTATACTGAAACTTTTATTCGTTTCGCCTGTTGCAGGATTTATCCAGGTGTCGTAAACACCGCCAAGTAAAAATCCCTGATTATCAGCACTGTAAATAAAATAAGGATACTTCACACCGTTAACATCGCGATATTCGTAAAACCCGGTTACAGGGATAATACATCGTTGCGAAAATGCAGGTTTTCTGAACGATGGTTTGTCAAATAAGGTTTCTCCAATTGCATTCAGTGTTTTTGTTTTTATTTCTCGGGCATCAGCTTCATTTCGTGTCCAGGCTGGTATAAGTCCCCACTGAAACAGTGAGATTCCTTTTTCATGAATCACAGGCAAAGCCGGATGGACAAAACCACTTATAAAATAATAATCGGGAAATTCAGGAAGTAATGGCGCAGAAAAATTATCCTGCTTATCAAGATAATTATAATACTTTTCTATTGTAAGGAGAGTATTCTGTCGCACTATAGCTACTGTAAAACACATTATTTGGGTAATTTACCGAAAATTTTCTTTATCGTATAATGAAATTTATGCACACCGGCAGGCTTTGCAAACATAAAAATACATTGTTTAAAAAACAATATTTGATTCGTAAGGAATTGAGTAATTCATTATTTCGGGAGTTTCAGACATTTGTTGAATCCAAATATGTTTAACTCCTTTGGCAATAGCTTGTTGCAAAACTTGCAAGGTTTGCTCTTTAGGTGTAACAATCAGTAATCCGAAATTGTTTCCGGATATTTCTGCAAGTGAAGTATATTTATCCTGATACGGTACTGAACTGTCGTAGGCAGAGTTAATGCTAAACACTTTATAATTAAGATTTTTCAAGTGTGCGACAACTTTATAACCAAAACTTTTTTCGTTTCGTGAAGCACCTGCTACAGCAATAATTTCATTCGCAAGAAAACTATTAATTTGTGAAAGTGTTACTTTGTTCATAAATCAAATATGTTTGTAAAAAAAAAGTGAATCTTAAAACTAAAAAAACAAAGATAAATGTTTTTGAAACAGATAATTTGAAAATATAAAAAAAATGCATACAAAGCACAAATTGGGTTCAAGTAAACAATGATAGCATTATCTTTGCATAATAAAAATATAAAATAATGGCATTAATAAAAGAAGTTCGCGGTTTTACACCTCAAATTGGAAAAAATTGTTATCTGGCTGAAAATGCAACTATTGTAGGCGACGTAATAATGGGAGATGATTGCAGCGTTTGGTTCAACGCTGTACTAAGAGGTGATGTTAATTCTATTAGAATTGGAAATAATGTAAATATACAGGATGGTACTGTTTTGCACACTTTATACGAGAAATCGACAGTTGAAATTGGCAATTATGTTTCAATAGGACATAATGTTACCATACATGGAGCTAAAATTGACGATTATGCACTGATTGGCATGGGTGCAACCGTACTTGATTATGCCGAAGTAGGCGAAGGAGCCATTGTGGCTGCAGGTGCTTTAGTTTTGAGTAATACAAAAATACCACCATACACGCTTTGGGCAGGTGTTCCGGCAAAATATATAAAAGATGTAGAACCGGAAAAAACCCACGAAATGAACATGAAAATTGCTCACAACTATGCTATGTATGCAAGTTGGTATAACGGGGAATAGAAAACTTTTTATTTTTAAATATTCAGTTCTTGAATGTTGCATTTAAAAACGAAAAAGATTAATTAATATGAGTATCCGCTTTCGCGCATTAAAATTAGTTAATCTCAGTTTACAGGCGGTAACGGTTGGCGGTATGGTTAGTTGCCGATTTCGAAGCACTTTTCTATCAAGTTACAACTACTTTTGATACGAGCTGTGCAGCTCGAATACGCACTGCACCGGCAATTAACTATACCGCGTGTTGGCAACTGGTGTTCATTCATATCCGTCTGTTTGTCATTTATTTAGCTTATATTTTCAAGTCATTTTCAATCTGCACCAACCTATCCACGAAGCACAAATTTATTTTGTTTTTTTGAGCGCGGGCAATCCTAAAACCGTCCTGAAAGGCGGTTACTCGGGCTGGAAAGGCGGAAGCTCTTTTGCAAGCCTTTGGTTTGAGCGATGGCTCGTGTGGGCTTGCAAATGTGCTTACGACTGTGGTGTGGCTATTCAGTAAATCCATATTTTTTTACTTTTTGCAAATTGAGTCCGGCAATGAATTTATTTCTATCTGTCAATGGTTTTCTGCCTTCTGATAATTCAAGCATAAATTTATATTCAAAATCTTTCAGTTTACGGTTCTTCTTATCCCATTGAACAATATTTATAATTTGCTCCAATGTAATTTCACCATTTCCGTTCTCTTTCAGTTGTCTATCTTTTTCAAGCAGTTCATCAACATTATCCAAAAGTTCTGGTGCCTTTTCAATTACTAAGTCCAGAATTGAAATTCCTGTTTGTCTTTCATAATCGGATATACGACCATTATTACGAACTCTTGCGGCAAGATTAAATGCAACTGATTTTTTTTGTTCTGAAAGTTCGCCTGATTCTCTACCCCATTCTTCAATCAAATGCCAGATTTTTGATGGTATGGACTTAATCTTTTCAAGTTCTTCCTGTATCTGAACCTGCATTGTTTCTTCATCAGCAATCCTCTTACGAAATGATGGATTTTTAGTGTCTTCAAAATCATTTTTGATTCTATTAAAATCAATATTAAATTCCTGGCTTTTCAAGTCTGACCAGCAATCTTCTTTTTTTGCCCATTCACCGTAAAGGGCACCATGATTTTTTTCAGCGGATTTCTTTATTGCACTCTCAACCTGCACCATCAAATCATATAACAAAGATTTCAGGTTTTCTGATAATCCCTGATTTTTCCAGATTTTATACAAATCAAGTTTAAAGTCGGTCTTATAAGTCAGATAAGAAATAGAATAGGGTACAGTAATGTATCTCAAATCGCCAATTGCATTTGGTTTTACACCATAGATTTTTTCTGATGTTCTAAATAAAATTACTTTTGAAATAATGTCTTCAAAATAAATACTGTCCGGTTGTTTTATCAGGTTATAATTGATGAATTGTACATAGTTTTTTTGATTACCACGAACAACAATATGGGGACCAATTACAGTTTTTTTACCGTCAAGGATTTCCTGGTAAGAATTAACATATTTTGCAAGTTCTTCTTTTGTGAACATTTGACTTTTGGGATTTTTTAAATCAAATGCTTTTTGCTTGGCCTTTGTAAAACCATCTTTCAGCCTTGCATTTTTATATTGGCCTCTTGCCCGTTCATAAAACCATTTTGTTTGGGTTGTCTGACCTGGAACATGAGGGGCAAAAACACTTCTTGATAATTTTTCCAGCTGGATATGATATGGACGGTTTGAACTCAAATCAGAAACAGATACTTTATTCTGTGTATTAGCATATTCTGAAATTCGTGAAACAATTTCGCTGAAGTTTTCTTTGTTTTTGACAACAGATAGTTTTAATTGGACAAATATTCCTGAGATTTCAGCTTTATCTTTCTTTAATGTATGATAAATTGATGCTGTTGTCTGACCACCATTTACGATTTGAAAGTCATTAACACTTTTAACAACAAACCCACCATTTTCTGACTTTCCAATTTCAATTTCTTCAGCGGTAGCAGCAAGTCCGTTATTAAAAGCTAGGAACATATGAGGTTCTTTAAGAATTGTAGTTCTTATTCCTTTGTTAATTTTTCCGGTGAATTGGAGGAATGAACGTACATTCTGTTCAAGTAACCTGGAACCAAACTTTTCATAGATAGCTGCCAGCGCTGAACCCGGAATGATAGCCAGATAAGATTGGTATTCCTCATTTTCAGAAGGCGAAATAATACAGGGAACTTCAAAACCTTCTTTTTCAAAATCTATAGAAATTGGAATGTGTGATTTTTCAGTAATGTTGAAAATATAGTTAATATCTACAACCCTATAAAAAATCGGGTAACCCGAAATAGTCTGAGTTACCGGATAATCGCCAGGATAAAAACCATCAGTAAGGATAATTGCATTAATTCTCACCAGGTTCTCCTTTAGGTCTGCTGAATTGCTTAATGTGTGTGCAAAATCAAAGATAGGGGCAGATTCTTCAATTTCATTAACATAGTCTTTATAAATTCCCTTTCGAAAAAAATTAGTAATGCGTTTTGCTGCTGTATCAATTTCCTCTTTTGAAATTCGCTCTGGCTTTTCAGTCCCTTTGAAAATTGTAATAAAAAGGTCTATGGTTTCGTAATTATCGGCTATTGAATAAGCGTTTATTTTGTGCTGGTTTTTTGTTCCCAATCCTTTTTCATCATGAGCTGTGCGGGCATTTTCAGTTTCGCCAGCATCAGCCAATAAATCAACTGCATATTGGGTGAATACCTGTTCTAAAATTCCACCTTCTTTTTCTGATAGTTGTTCTGATTTTAAATCCTGAACAAGTGAATTGTAAAATTTTTCAAGTTCATTATTTTCTGTTAAACCGCTCATGAGAATATAATATTTTGAAGTACAAATTCTTCTGATTTAACATATTCTGAAAACTGAGAAATAATAATTGAATATTTGACATCACCAACACCGTTTCTTATATCATTCTCTTCAATTCTTGGAAAATCTCTTTCAACCTTATAAAAAGTCTCGTTTCGTATAAAATAACCAGTATCAGAATAATTGTCTCTATGGTTTTCAAAATAACCGGCTTCAAATAGTTTATTGTTAAACTTGTTTAGAGAAACAAAATCACTTTCAAGTATTAATCTGATGGAATCCACCATTGAGTTCAGTATTTCACCTGAATTAAGACGTGATTCCATTGATAAATGAAAAAGAAAAAGATGTTCCAGATTGCTCGTATCTAACTGTCTTTCACTGCTAATCTGGATTTTCTGATGGTTGTTGCCATGAGTTGTTTTTACCTCTATACCCCAGTTATTATATTGAAAGTCTCTTATTTGTTTTTCAACACCAACCCAGGAAGACAAAACAATGCCGGTTTGCTCAAATGAAAGTAAAAGTTTTTTTAAAAGAAATAACTCACCGAATAATCCCCTTTGTTCTTCGGGTGTCAGTCCATGTGAGGATACTTTATCAAATAGAGATTTCCATTTCTCAAAGCGATTTATTAACTCTTTAAGTATTTTTTCTTCACTTTGCAGAGGGGCTACACTCAGTATTAAATCCTCACATAAAACTGAAAAAATATCTTTATGTTCCGCATTAAGTAATTTAAAAATCAGATAATTCCTGTCAGGATTCTGGTCATCTGTAATTATTTCCACACAAATATCTCTCAAATTTGAGAATAGCGAAAGATTCAGGTTTTTTACATTCGATAAAGAAGCTGCTATGCATCTAAAACCCTCAGGTGATTTAATTGCAACAAAGATATCTGGTAAAATATCTCCGGAATATCTTCTGATAAGTAAACCATGAGAAAATGATTTATCATTTTCAAGTTCAGACCATATTTTCTCAATCCTCGTCATTGTCATCATCTTCAAGTTCGTAGATATCTTCAATATCAAAACTACTTAACAATTGACTATGAACAGCATAAGTAACCGCATCATCATGCTCTGTGCCAGGAAAACTAATTGCAAAACCGACTATTGGATTAGATGTTTCTGGTAACT
>CAYNGF010000120.1:0-10442 GCA_964396515.1 uncultured Paludibacter sp. | reverse complement strand
GTAAGATAATCCTGAATGAGTTTTGTTTCGCTGTTATAACCATCGG
This sequence comes from uncultured Paludibacter sp., assembly GCA_964396515.1. Lineage (GTDB taxonomy): Bacteria > Bacteroidota > Bacteroidia > Bacteroidales > Paludibacteraceae > Paludibacter. The sequence continues at coordinate 10,396 of CAYNGF010000120.1, read as the reverse complement.
TCAACAGATTTTTATATCCTCCTACAAGGTTAATGGACGAATTGCTTTTTGAATTGTGCCCTTCAACGTAGTCCGATTCAAAGTTTTCGGAATTGTAACGGACTCCGAGCGTTGCACTTAGTTTATGAAGCAGGGAAATTTGTTTGTTGAAAGTAAGCCGTACATCTGTAAAAATGCTGTTATTTCGAATCACCTGGCTTTCCCGTTCGTTGTACGAATTTCCAAGTCGCTGAACAAAAACCGGTGCTGCATAAAGATATGGACGATAGTAATCTTCGTTTATTTTATGCAGGTTATAATCGATTGTACCGCTAAGTTTAAAATCCTGATTAATTTTCAATTCGGGATTAAGCGACACATTGAAACGATATTCTTTCAGCGTATTATTTGAATACTTTATGACGCCACCCGGATTACTAACTTCAAAAATATCGGCGTATGCATATTCCGAAGTTTTATCGCCCAATGATGTAAAAGTAAACGGACTTAGAAATGGCGATTTAACTTTTGTAATCCACGTTGGGGAAGTAATGCTGTTAATTCCATCATCATAAAGTTTCCGGTTAATATTCGATATTGCCATATTTAAACCCAACTTAAAGTCTTTAACGATATTGACATCGGCATTGAGTCGGAGGTTGTATCTGCTGAAGTTCGATTCCTTAACTGTCCCGTTATTGTTTGTATAACTCAAAGCAAAGTAATAGAGTGCTTTCTCATCGCCTCCATTTACATTTATGGCATAATTGGTAGTAACACCGGTACGGTAAATTTCTTTTTGCCAATCAGTTTCGTTGTGATAGGTTTTGTAAGTTGAACGAGCAGGGTTGTCGTTGAGGTACGGCAATTGAGCAATTTCGGCATTGCTAAAACCTGCAGTTCCTACTATATCACTAACATAAATGCGATGTTGCGATGCATTAAGCAATGGCAAAGGTTTGGGCGAACCAGAGAATCCGGTAACGATATTAAGATTGATTTTCGTTGCCATGTCGATGCCTCTCTTTGTTTTAATAAAAACTACTCCATTTGATCCTTTCGTACCGAAGATTGCATTACCGTCTTTCATCAGAGTAATACTTTCGATATCAGTAACATCGATATTGGTAAGTACATTTGCAAAAAAACCTTGATGAATGGATGTTAGGTCATACATATTGTTCCAAACCACACCGTCCACAACAAATAATGGTTGAGCATTTGCATTTAGCGAGTTCAACCCACGGATGAAAACAGATGTGCCCATTCCAAAATTGCCCGAACGGGAAATAGTTCGTATATCTCCTCCAAAAGCAGATTGGAGCAAATCGTCCGGAGAAGCAGCATTTGAAAGTGTTGTTAACCGTGAAGTTTTATGCGGCTGTGTGAGTGTTGTTTGTAAAATGTTTCCTGTAACACCTTCAATTTGTTCGTAATAATTCGAAAATTTTATCGGGTATAAATCTGCAGTAATTTGTGTTGAACCTTGTAACGGAAATTCACGCGTATTATATTCGATGGCAGAAATTATTAATATAGCATTATCCGACCCTGTTTTTATTGAAAATTTACCGTCCTGATCAGTAATAGCTGATATTTTTTCATTCAACACCGTGATACGTGCTGCTTCAATTGGTTTCTTTGTACTGGCGTTTCTTACAATACCTTGAATTATTTGTTCTTGTGCCAGCACTTTTACAGAAAATAAAACCGACAAAACAGTAATTATAAAAGTGAACCATAACCTGATTTTTGCGGAATTCATGCTATATTTCATCAACGATTTATATATATTCAGATTTCTCATACTATGTTTATTCATTTATTAGATGCAAGTTTTTATTCAGCAGGTTCCATAATGATATAATCAACTCTGAAAGTGCGGTTATACAAAGCTGTTTCGGTAATCTTTACTTCGTTTTTTACTTTCAGTTTCACATTTACATTGGCTGCTTCGGCTTTATCTTTAATTATGTTGCTCCAGGGGAAAGTGAATTGTGTTACAAATAGTTTCGTAATTTCCGTACCTTTGGTTTGAAAAACTCCCCCTAAGCGATTGGGTAATGTTACAGTATTTTTTGAATCGATGGCTGCATCGGCAATCAGTGCTCCGCTCGCATTCATGTAACTCAAGTAAAAACTTACTCGGTAAGGTCGTGTGTTTGTTTCTGCGGCAATGTTAGCCGGTACAAATACGCAATAGATATTATATTTCCCTGACAAAGAATTTGGAATGGGAAATGTTACTGCATTTTGTGTGGTGTTACTTGCTGTAGTAGGTTCAACAACAAGGTATTTGCTGTCAGATACAAGATTACTGAAAACAGATCCAAGACTTGAACGTACATAAATGTTGGCATATTCCGATTTTCGTCCATAATCTGAATTTTCGGCTTCAATTATTACAGGTTTCTGCCACGATTCAGATGGTTTAAAGCGAAGAGAATCAGTTTTCCAAACTTTACCGTTACTCAGGTTGTAACTTTTGGCATTCGTAAATAAATAGGCTGGTTGTCTGAAAATACTTCCAGTGGTCGAAACAATAGAATCTACAGTTGTGGGGTCATTGGTTGAATATTTGAAAATAAGGTCGTTAACTAATGCAAGTTGAGTGTTGAGATGTTGAATTTTATCACCACCCGGACCAAAAGTTTTGTATCCGTTTTTAATTTTATTATATGCTTTAATCCACGCAGCATTATCGGGTAAAAGTGCAAAATAACTGCTGTCCTCAAGATGCAACATTCCTATTTTGCTTAGGACAGGATTTGTAAATGTAATTACTGAGTCATAAACCGATTGTCCGTTTTGATTTGTACCAATTTCAACACTTGCATTTACATCAAACTCATATGTGCTTTGTGAGTAAAGATAACGACGTAGAGAGTCAAGTCCGGGCGTTTTGCCTATAAATTCCCATATATTGCTTAGATAAGGGATGTACGATTCGATGCAATGAACCGTTCCGTTAACAACCGAAATATTGCTTCTGTTATTAATCAGTTGTTTTCCACCGATGGAGAAACTATTTCCATCGCGCTTAAAACTAACAAATTTTTTTGCCAGCATATAGATTGTTTTTTGTTGCAAACCTGATGTGGTGTTGTTAAAACGTGTTATGTGGTTTTTTACCAAATCAGTAACAGCAAGGGTATCTTTCAGGTCAATTTCGTTTAAACCTGAATTTATGGGTGCCCAAACTGTATAAGTTTGGGATTTTGCCAGGAGTGAGTCATAACCGGATATTTCAAGCATTTTGCTAAAAATACTCAAATCTGACTGCGATTGGATGTATTCGGTAATATTGAGTGAACTTCTTTCGCCTTTTATTTCGTTATAATGTTCGTCCCATACTTCAGTACAAGAAGAAGCAATAATTAATAGCAGAAAGATTGTCAGATTTTTTAATTTATTCATTGTATCTGTATTTTCAGAATAAAAACTATTTTCGAAATTATTTTATATTGTTCCTAAGGATATCTGCCTGAAACTAATCTATACCTTCCGATTCAATAATTTCAAGTGGTACAAACTCAAGAAAGTCCATCATAAATTGTCCTTCGCGAACAGCTTTCACCGCAAATTTATGAGTGGTTGTTTTTTCGAAAGTATAAACACCAAGTATTCTGCGCAACGATTGGTTGCTCTGGCGTGCAACTCTTTTTCCGTACCATACACCAAGCACATCTTTGTAGGTATTTGGTCCTTTCATGTAGCCGCGATTTCGCATCATTTTGTCGTTTTCTACCCCGAAAATTTTATTTCCTTGAGCATCATATCCAAAATCTTCAGCATTTGAGCCGGGTTCCTCATATCCGATAAGTGGATCGTTGGCAAGGATACGTAAATCGAGCGGAATACCGCAGGGTACGCCATCCCAATACAATTGTGCTGCTCCACGACCTCCGGTAGGTTGATAACTAAACCGTATTTCCCAGGTTCCGGCAGGGATAGGAGGAGTCTCCATCGTAAAGTCGTACATACCTTTCAGATAAATTTCGTCGCCCTGATAATCGAGGTAACCTCCGTAGGCATTCAAGTAACAAAAGCGAGTAGATTCACTGCACGATAGTCTTTCGATATATCCGGGAGGAAATACCCACGAACGGCATTTCGCCGGATTGTAATACCGCATATTGTTATTGGTAAGTTCAGGAAAAAACGAGGCTGCGTCCATACGCAAGCGCTTACTCGACAATTCTCCTGCTACATTTTTATCGTAAATAAGTATTTTGTCAATTTCGTGATATACTCCGTTAATAGCATCGTTGTCTTTGTTCGTTTGAACTATTCTGATAACATTTCCTGTTTCGGTGGATTTATTGATTAAATTCGATTCTCCTGATGATCTTTCTTTCTTAATTTCGATAAGTGTACCCGGACACATAGTTTCAATGTATTCGTACATATCGAATGTTTTAATCATGTGGTCGGTATCATAATCGTCGATAAATTTTGTATAAGTCAGTTTTTTGTTAATAAGATGATAAGCCACGAATTTGTTTAACGAATTTCGTGGATCGGTAAAATCAGTAACATTTGCATCTGAAGCATTTTCATTGTAAACGTGCGTTTTTGCATAGTTTATTAAATCGTCGATATTGTTAATGCCATATTTGGTTCTGTATGTTTCGTCACTTTCAAGTAATACGGTGTATCCATATTTTCGCGAAACAGGCAATTCATCTTTTGAACCACCTCCCTGTATCCATGTTACATCGATATAACTATAATTTTTAGGATCGTAGGAGTCATCGCGCGTTAATTGCAGTTTTTTCCAAAGTTCAGTTTTTAACAGTGCTGCATAAAAAATTTTGAATTTGTCATTGGCGGCAATTGCCTGAACAATATTTAATGTCGATGGATTGAGAACTTCATCAATTACATGCAGTACTCCGTTACTTACTATCACATCTTTCACTATGATTGATGAAGTAGAATTGACCGTATAAAATAGTTTGTTATTTACGGTTTTGGATGAAGTAGCTACAAATCTTTCGCTCATTGTAAGATAAGGCATAAGTCCATCAATAAATTCATCGGTTTTTACTATGTAGCCTTTGATAATATGGTCGTAAACAATTTTCTTTAATGTGTCGAGGGTAAATTCTTTCAGAGAAGTTTTGCCGTTTGCAGCATAGAATTTCTTCATCGCATTATTATCAGGAGCAAACAATGTATATTCTCCATAAGCATTGAGTAAGCCCATAACTTGCGTGGTATCAAGCATTTTTCTGAATTCGGAAAAAGTTTCCGGTCGTTTTTCAATGTATTCACCCATCATTTCCTCTGTTGCAGTGGTAATGGTAAGTGGTTCGTCAACGCAGGTAGTCATTGACAACGATATTGCCAAAATTGCAATTAAACTTTTCAGCAAAGAAATTGCTTTTTGTATTTGAAAATGTGAAAATCTGATATTCATATTGCTGATAGTTTTTTTTATTTCATAAATTCTGAATTCTCGTAAAACGGATTCTGTGTAAGTTTAGGATTCATTTCAAGTTCGCTTTTCAGGATAGGAAAATATAATCCATCAATGACTGACATTTTTCTAATTTGCATATTATCGCCTGTCAATTTTGGGCTTACGTAAGCCAGCATTACTGTTGGGTCGTTATATCTTCGTACCAAACGCATAAGGTCGAACCATCGTTTTCCTTCGAACATTAGTTCCCGCTGCCGTTCGCGTAATACGAGTTTTTCCATGTCGTTCTGATTGTTATACGTAACAAACTGAAGCGAGTCGGCAGTAGTGTTTGAACGCAAATATGTTTTGTTAACCATACGCAAGGCTTCCTGAAGGTCGGCTTGATTACGGTTTAATTGTACAAGTGCTTCGGCACGCATCAACAAAATATCAGCCAGCCGATATACTACCCAGTTTACGGTAGTGGACGCAGGTCTGTATTTCGGGCTGAAGGTTTCGTCGGCATTTTCAATATTTTGCGCCAAAGCATATTTGTATATAGGGTAACCGTCGCCCATATCTACAGCGCCAATAAATAGTTTTTCACGCAAGTCTTTTGTGCTTTCTTTAACAGCTGAAGCTGCATAATTAAATGGGCTGAACTGGCCGTTTTTAGCCAGATAGGCCGGAAAACTGAATTCTCCAAATTGACGGTTTTCGAACCCGTAAAAATTATTTACAGTGTTATTAAATTGTACATCTTTATTATATTGTAACTCTAAAATACTTTCAGTAGAATTACCACTAAAAAATACCGATGTTAATAATTTATCACTGCTCACAAGTTCCAATTTCGGATCGGCAATAATTTTATCGCACATCTCAACACATTTGTCGTATTGTTGATCCCATAGATAAACATCAGCCAAAATTGCACGAACTGCATTCAGTGTAATTCTGCCTTTGTTATAAGCACCTTTTCCGTAATCGGCGCGTGCAAATTGAAGTGCTTTGGTCAGATCTGCAATTATTTGGTCGAGTATTTCGCGTTCCGAAGATTTGGCAATATTGAAATCCTGCGAATCGCTGACCGTTGGTTCTAAAATAAGCGGTACTTCCCTGAAAGCCCGTACTAAGTAAAAATAGGAGAGGGCTCTGATTGTAAGTGCTTCAGCTTCATAAGTGTGTAGTTTGGTAAGAGTGAAATTCTGGTCGCGTTCCAAAACTCCGGGCGCAAAATGAAGAAATGTATTGCAATAATTAATTACTGAGTAAAATGCCCCCCAGTTTGCATAAGCATTTGTGGGAGTGATATTTACATCTAAAATTCTTTGTAAATCCAAACGAATACTGTTGCCTTGTACAACGTTGTCCGAGCGAATTTCGCCCCAGACTATCATACGTTCGAGATAATCATCGAGCAACATTCCGCGATAACATGCAGATAACACGGCAATTGCCTGCGATTCAGTTTGCCAAAAATCCTCGAGTACGATTTCGTTTTCAGGTCGAATGTCGAGCCAGTCAGTACAGGAAATATTTAGAATTAAAATACAGATTAGTAATAATTTTATTTTGGTTTTCATATAATTTCTTGTGCGATAGTTTTTTATGTAGTTTATCAGTTTATAAAGTTGCATGGTTTCAGAAATTCAGAGTTTCAGGTCTATCAGTTTTATAAAATTTAAATTACAACTCATTTACACTCTCTATGTCTGTTGTCTATTGTCTTTTCTCTGTCTTACAACCCAACTGTAACCCCGAAAGTCATATCTTTCGAACGTGGAGTTTGTCCCCAGTCTTTACTTACTCCAAGCGAACCGTAGCTAACTTCGGGATCGACGCCGGTATATTTTGTTATAACAAAAATGTTATTCAGTGTCAGATAAAGATTTACCTTATCAATTTTATAGCGTTTTAATTTGTTTTTCGGTAGTGCATAATTAAATGTAAGATATTTAAATCGAATGAACGAACCATTTTCCACAAATCGATCGCTGCCAAGCCAATTGTAACCATAGTTATACAAAGCTCGTGGAATAATGGTTTCGTCACCATCTTTACGCCAACGCCAGTTGGTAGCAATACTTTGATTGTTGGTTGAATACATATTTTCGGCAAACATGCGCGCAGCATTTACTATTTTATTCCCAACACGATAGTTGAAAAATGCAGTTACCGACAAATTTCCATATCTGAAAGTGGGACCCATACCACCGTTAAATAGTGGATTTGAATTGCCAAGATATACAATATCCAAATCATCAATATTTCCATCGTGATTAATGTCCTGATATTTAGCATCTCCGCCTCTGAATTCGTAGGGTGATCTTCCGTTTTTCTTGTTATAATTGAAATACATTGGCAGAGGTTCACCATTTTCATCAAGTATAACGTTGCCGTTTTTATTGCGTGCTACAGGAGCATCTTCCTGAGTGCCGGGTTTATATTCGTCATATTTATAAACCCCAAGGTAACGAAACCCATAAATTGAACCAAATGAATTACCTTCCTGGATACGTGTAAGATAAGTTCCGTTCTCGTAGTCGTATTCACTGTTATAAGCATTCAGAATCGATTCTTTGAGTTTTACAATCCGGTTAACTGAATTTGCAATATTAAAGCGGAAATCGATGCTGAATTTTTTATTATCATAAAGTTTGCTACCATAAAGATTCACTTCCCAACCATTATTATCCATGGTTCCTGCATTCTGATAGGATAATACTGTAAATCCTGAAGAATTTGGAATTCCTACATTCGGGAATAGCAAATCTTTAGTTCTTTTCTGATAAAAATTCAGATCGAGCATGATTTTATCGTTGAACAGACCCAGGTCGAGTCCATAGTTAAAAGAAGTAGTAGTTTCCCATTTCAGATTATCAAGTCGTATGGAAACCGGTCGTTGCGAAGTCATATCGATATAACTTCCAAAGTCACCGTACCGGCTGAAATGCAAATATTCGTAATTAGGCTGATTGCCTGCAACTCCCCAGCCCGGACGAAAAGCTAATGTGCTGAGCCAGCTGCGTGTTTTTTCCATGAAAGGTTCGTCGGACATGATCCATTTTAGCGATACCCCCGGAAAATTCCCGAATTTCATGCCATTTCCGAATTTTGTGCTTCCATCTCTTCTTAAAGTAGCCGAAAATATGTAGCGCGATTTGTAGGAATAATGCATACGTGCCATAATACCCATCGAACGCCAGTGTGCACGGCTTGTGAAGTTTGCTGCAAGATATCCGGGTGTGGAAGGATCGTTTCCATGAGGTGAAGGTAAACCATACGATATTATTCCCTGATAGGTTGAGCGCCCTTCGGTAGTTTGAACAGATCCGTAAAGTAAAAGATTATGATCTTTATTCTCAATTTTTGGTATCCATGAAATGTTATTATCGGTTTGAATTGTCAGCGATTCGTTATCTCCGCCTTCACTTCGGTTAAAGTGATGACTTTGCCATGAATCTGTGAGTACTTCAGCCGGCAAAAATTTTGTGGATTTATCATTATTAATATCAAATGAAACATACATACTGTAACGTAGCATTTGTACATCCGGATCGAGTATATCGTATTGTAATCTGAAAGTAGGTAAAATTCTGAAATTTTTAATATCGTTTTTAGCTAACAGCGCCAAAGCTACAGGATTTACCAGATATTTCTGATCCCAATTTAATCTTGAGTTCGATAATATCTGGTAATAGTCATTCGAATTTTCTCCCTCCAGATTTTGTTTGTAAATGCTCACATTCGGCATTTTTTTGTAGGCAATTCCCAGAATCGAAAGATCTTCATTCGGACTGTCGCCTCCTCCAAAATCGAAAACATAATTTCTTTTGTTATTTGAGTAAGTAAATGAAAGTTCGGAAGTAAATTTTAACCTATCCGAAACGCGGTAATCAAGAAAAGCACGTGAAGACATACGGTTATATTTCTGTCCGATAATGGTTCCGTTCTGATTCAGAAAACCACCTGAAATTCTGAATGTTGCACGTTCGCCTCCACCTGAGAGCGTGAGGTAATGGTCGTTTATATTTCCTATTTGTGTAACAGCTTTTATCCAATCAGTGTTATTGTTAAAGTTTTCGTATTCTGTAAAAGATTTATCATAATTATATTCATCGAAGTTCGATGCATTTTCATCCTGTTGCGGATTGAAAAATTCCTGCTTCATTAACATGGTATAATCATCGCCATTGAGCATTTTTCGTCCGCGTGGTTGTACAGTGCCGGTATAACGATACGAATATTCCACACGTGTGGGACCGGTGTAACCTTTCTTTGTTGTAATCATTATAACACCGTTAGCGCCTTTCGAACCCCAAACTGCCGAAGCTGCAGCATCTTTCAGTACAGTAATTTCAAGAATATCGTCAGGGTTAATACTCAGTAAATTAGCATATTGTTCCTGGTTCGAATTGGCATAGTCAAAACTCTGATCTACCTGCATTTCGTAAGGAATGCCATTCAGTACAATCAGTGGTTGATTGTTTCCGGTGATAGAACTTGCTCCGCGGATTCGCATTTGTGTTCCGCTGCCAGGGTCACCCGAATTGGCTACAATATCAAGCCCTGCTATACGACCTTGTAAAGCTTCGTCAACCGATGAAACCTGTAGCCCTTCAATTTCTTTCATATCAATGGATTGCATGGCTGTGGCAATTTCACGTTTGGGTATAGCAAAACCGCCTTCGCTATGACGGCGTGTGGCAGTTACAACTACATCGCTAATCGTTTGTGTATTATCAATTAGTTGAACATCGATTTTTCGATTCGTACCGATAGGTTTTTCCTGCTTGTGAAATCCTACATAGCTGAACGATAATTTATTGGAAGGATTTTTAATTTTCAGAACGTAACGACCGTCAAAATCGGTTACAGTACCGGTTACAACCCTATTATTTGCATCAATTTCAGCCACATTAACTCCAATAAGCGCATAACCATCTGTTTTGGAAGTTACTGTTCCTTGTATTACGACTTCATTCGTTGCACGCTGAGCTGTTAAAT
>CAYNGF010000119.1:0-10474 GCA_964396515.1 uncultured Paludibacter sp. | reverse complement strand
CGCTCGACGAATATGTAGATTTATTCGTCAACTTCAAATTAAAAGTAGAAGAAGCAAAGGCACAAGGCATTGACACTACAAAATCTTTTATCAACGAACTTGCCGGTTATCGCTCACAATTAACAAAACCATATCTTACAGATGCTAAGGTTGACGAAGAAGTACTTCGCGAAGCATACAATCGCATGAAAGAAGATGTGGATGTCAGCCACATTCTTATTCGTTTGCAACCGGGAGCATCGCCCGCCGATACACTTGCCGCATGGAATAAGATTAAAACCATACAGAAAAGACTACAAAAAGAGGATTTTGGAAAAGTTGCGAAAGAAGTATCTGAAGACCAATCGGCTGTAGAAAATGCTGGACATATCGGTTGGATTTCTGCTTTCCGCACTGTATTTCCTTTCGAAAACATGGCCTATAATACCCCTGTAGGTACTATTTCAAATCCGGTTCGATCTGCATTCGGTTATCATTTAATTAAAGTTCATGCTCGCAGAAATTCACTCGGTGAAGTGCTTGTGTCGCATATAATGCGTTTCACTGCCGAAGATGATGAAGTTAAAAACACGAAAGCTAAGGTTACTATTGATTCATTGTACCAACGTGTAATGGCAGGCGATGATTTTGGAAAACTCGCTTCAGAATATTCTGAAGACCGCGGTTCAGCTGCGAAAAATGGTGAACTACCTTGGTTTGGAACAGGACGCATGATTCCTGAATTTGAAAATGCTGCTTTTGCCCTGAAAAATATTGGCGATGTATCGCAACCTATTAAATCAGCATACGGTTGGCATATTATTAAATTGCTTGACAAAAAAGGTATCGATACCTACGAAAACCTCAAAGCTGAAATTGAACGTCGTGTAAAGAGAGATGAGAGAGCGAATCTCGGACAACAGGCTTTTATTTCAAAGCTAAAAAAAGAATATAATTTCAGTGTAATTCAGGAAAACGTAAAGGATTTTGAAAAACTCCTCGAAAACAAAACACTTACTGATTCAACTTTCAAAGCTGAAGCTGCAAAACTCAATAAACCACTGATTACTATTGCTGATAAAAAATATTCACAAGCTGACTTTGCTGCTTATCTTGAGAAAAATACATTCACTGAAAAAAAATATTTCCGTGATATAATTAACGAAAAACTTGCTGCTTTTGCTGATAAGTTAATTCTTGATTATGAAGATTCTCAACTTGAAAAGAAGTATGACGATTTCCGCTTCCTCATGCAAGAATACCACGATGGTATTTTGCTTTTCGAAGTAAGTAATAAAGAAGTATGGGAAAAAGCCTCACGCGACACTGAAGGTCTTGCAAAATATTTCAATGAAAATAAGCAGGATTATAAATGGGAAAAACAGCATTTCAAAGGCAGAATTATTCAGTGCAAAAACAAAGAAACGCTTAGAGCTGCCAAATCGATGATTAAAAAGCTTCACAATGATTCGATTGATAAATATCTGCGCCTTCGTTTAAACGACAGCATTCAGTATGTAAAAATTGATAAAGGTATTTATGCTCAAGGTGAAAATAAATTCGTAGATAAATATATTTACAAATCGAAAGCTCCTCTAACGCCTTCAGAAGAATATCCATATGTTTTTGTACATGGTAAAAATCTGAAATTCATGCCCGAAGATTATACAGATGTACGCGGACTTGTAACAGCCGATTACCAGGAATATCTTGAAAAAGAATGGATAGCTGCATTACGTAAAAAATTTCCTGTAGTTATAAATCAGGATGTTCTTAAAACGGTTAAACAAAACTGATTTTTATCCATAAATAAAAATGCTTCCGTATCTTAACACTACGGAAGCATTTTTATTTTCTGAAAGTTTAATTTATTGCCTTCTCAAATTTCTTAGCAACTCTATCTCTTCACAGGCTTAAAGATATGCGACGAATGTCCGTAGAACAATTCGGCAGCTTCCATTACTGTTTCCGAGAGAGTGGGGTGCGGGTGAATGGTAAGCGCGAGATCTTTCACTGTGGCGCCCATTTCGATGGCTAAAACGCCTTCGGCTATCATTTCGCCGGCTCCCGGTCCGCAAATGCCCACGCCGAGAATGCGCTCTGTGTCCGGATCGATAATCAGCTTGGTAAGCCCGTCGCTGCGGTCGAGAGTGGTTGCGCGTCCACTGGCAGCCCATGGGAATTTAGCCACTTCGAAGCGAATGCCTTTGGCTGCTGCCTGCGTTTCGGTAATTCCTGCCCATGCAATTTCCGGATCGGTAAATACAACTGCGGGAATGGCCAGCGGCTCGAAAGCCACTTTTTTGCCGGCAATGGCATCTACAGCCACACGTCCCTCGTGCGAAGCTTTGTGCGCCAGCATAGGTTCGCCCACAATATCGCCAATGGCATAAATGTTTTCGTCGTTGGTTTTCAGCGTATTGTCAGCCACAATCCAGCCACGTTCGTTTACCTGCACGCGGGTGTTTTCGAGTCCCAGTCCGGCTGTGGAAGGCTTGCGCCCAATCGACATCAGCACATAGTCGAACGTGTGTTCTTCTATTTGCTTGTCTTTGTTTTCGATACGCACGAGCAAACCATCGGCGGCTTCTTTTATTTCCACCACTTTCGATTGCAGCATTATTTTGTCGAAGGACTTCGAAATGCGTTTTTGCAGGTGCGACACCATGTCCTGATCGGCGCCCGGTAGCAAACGATCCATAAACTCCACTACCGACACCTGAGTACCCAGCGCTGAGTACACCGAACCAAGTTCGAGGCCGATATATCCGCCACCCACTACCAACAGGCTTTTGGGAATGGCAGGTAAATCGAGCGCCGACGTAGAGTTCAACAGGCGCGGGCTATCGATTTGCAGCGACGGAATGGTGGCAATGACCGAACCGGTGCCGATAATGGCTTTATCGAATGATATTTGCTCTTTGGATCCATCCTCGCGGCTTACTTCGATGGCCGACGACGAAACAAAGCGCGCACGACCCTGAACGAAGTTTATTTTCCGTTGTTTGGTAAGCACTCCGAGTCCGCCTGTAAGCTTGTTTACGACTTTGTTTTTAAACGCACGCAGTTTGTCGAGATCAATTTCAGGTTCGCCGAAATTGATGCCCCATTCTTTGGCTTCTTTTGTTTCGTTCAGAAGTTTGGCCACGTGCAGCAATGCTTTCGACGGAATACAACCCCTGTAAAGGCAAACGCCCCCGGGATTTTTTTCCAGATCGACCAGCGTCACATTCATGCCCAGGTCGGCTGCATAAAACGCTGCTGCATATCCGCCGGGACCACCTCCGATGACAACTATATTTTGATTCATAATTTGTAAATTGTAAATGAATAAATTGTAAATGAATTTATTTGCCTTCCACCACAAACTTCATTGGATTCTCAATGGCATCGATTATCCAGCGCAGGAAGCGGATACCGTCGGCACCGTCGATCACTCTGTGGTCGTACGAAAGCGACAGCGGAAGCATCATGCGGGGTTCGAATTTACCGTTGATATACACAGGTTCGATGCTTCCGCGTGAAACGCCCAGAATGGCTACTTCGGGTGCATTTACAATAGGAGTAAAGGCTGTTCCGCCAATTCCGCCAAGGTTTGTAATGGTAAAGCAACCGCCCTGCATATCGGCAATCGAAGTTTTTTTGTTGCGGGCTTTTTCGGCCAGCGTATTCATTTCCTTCGATATTTCGATCACATTCAGTTTGTCGGCGTTTTTAATTACCGGCACAATCAGTCCGAATTCAGTATCTACAGCAATCCCGATATTATAATAATGCTTGTAAATAATTTCCTTCGACATCATGTCCACGCTCGAATTGAACTGCGGGAACTTTTTCAGCGCCGAAGCAATTATTTTCACCAGAATAGCAGTCACAGTAAGTTTTACTCCTTCTTTCTCAGCAGTTTTGGCATAGTTCTTACGGAATTCCTCAAGCGCGGTAATATCGGCCTTGTCGAATTGTGTGACATGCGGAATGGTGTGCCATGCATGGCTCAAATGTTCGGCAGTTTTGAAGCGTATATTCGACATAGCCTGACGTTCTACCTCACCAAACTTCGTAAAGTCAGGCAGGGGCTGATGGTGTTGTTCGGCACGAATGTGTTGTACTTCGTTACGTTGCTGATGCAGCAATTTGCTGTAAGCTTTCACATCGTCGAGCAAAATTCGTCCGCCGGGACCACTGCCTTTTACCTGATTTACATCCACGCCAATTTCGCGTGCCAGGCGGCGAACCGATGGCGCTGCGGGCGCTGCATTTTGCAGAATAGGTGGCTGATTTTCCACAGCTATCACTTTAGGCGCTTCGGCTGGTTTGGTAACTTCCGGTACAAATTCGGTTTTAGCTTCGGCCACCACAGGAGCTGCCGTTTGTACAGCTGCGGGTTGTGCGGCAGGAGTTGCTGCGGTTGCAGCCACACTTCCCGAAACGCGGAAAATTACCGCTCCGATAGGCGTTGCATCACCTTCGGCCACCAACACTTCAGTTACTTTACCGGCAATGGACGAAGGCACTTCGATGGTTGCTTTGTCGGTTTCCACTTCGAGCACAGCCTGGTCGTTTTCTACTGTATCACCTACGGCAATAAGCACTTTTACAATGGTAGCTGTGCGAATGTTTTCACCCAGTTCGGGCAACGTAAACTCAAGCGTTCCGGTGCCGGCAGTTGCTACGGGAGCAACTTGTGGAGCAGTTGTAGGCTGAGGAGAAGGCAAAGGCTGAGCTGTTGCAGGTGTTTCTTCTTTTGCAGATTCGAGCGATGCAGTACTTTCGCCTGCAAACACTAATACAATCTGTCCGATGCTTACCTGATCACCTTCGTTTACCTTTACTTCGGCAACGGTTCCGGCAGCATCGGCAGGTACTTCAATGGTCGCTTTGTCCGTTTCGAGTTCCAGCAGCGGCTGTTCGGCTTCCACCACATCGCCCGCCTTCACAAGCACTTTGACCACTGTGGCGCTGTTTATATTTTCCCCTAATTCGGGTATTACAAAATTTCTCATTATCTAATCTTATAAATGGTAAATAGTAAAACTTGTCCGCCGTGGCGGATGATTAAATGGTAAATACTAACTATGAAACCATTGGATTCAGTTTTTCAGGATCAATTCCCAGATCGTTCATGGCTTTTTTCAGTTCGGCCAGTTTGAATTTACCTTCTTTATAAAGGGCATAAAGTGTGGTAAATGTAATGTGTTTGGCATCCACTTCGAAGAAATCGCGCAACTCATTACGGCCTTCGCTGCGTCCGAAGCCATCTGTTCCGAGTGAGTAAAGTTTTTTAGGCAACCATTTGGCAATAGAATCGGGCAATGTTTTCACATAATCCGAAGCAGCCACAATCACGCCGTCGTTCTGAATAAGTGTCGATACATAAGCTGTTTTTTCCTTTTCCGGGTGCAACAGGTTGTGACGTTCAACTTCAAGTGCATCGCGGTGAAGCTCTTTATAGCTTGTCACGCTGTATACATTGGCCGAAACACCATATTTTTCCTGCAGAATTTCAGCGGCTTTCAGGGTTTCGTTCATAATGGTTCCGCTACCCAACAGGTTGGCTGTAAACTCTTTTTTCGATGCTTTTCCCTGCTGATAAAGGTACATTCCTTTCAGAATACCTTCTTTTACATCGCCGGGCATTGGAGGCATCGGATAGTTTTCGTTCATAATGGTAATGTAGTAGAACACTTTTTCCTGCTCTTCGTACATACGACGAATACCATCGCGAATAATCACAGCCAGTTCGTAAGCAAAAGCCGGATCGTAAGTCACCAGATTAGGAACAGGATAAGCCAGCAGATGACTGTTTCCATCCTGATGCTGAAGTCCTTCGCCTGCCAGTGTGGTTCGTCCTGCAGTACCGCCCACAAGGAAACCTTTGGCAGCCATATCGGCAGCAGCCCACACAAGGTCGCCGATGCGCTGAAGTCCGAACATGGAGTAATACACAAAGAAAGGCATCATGTTGATGCTGTGCGTCGAATAAGCAGTACCTGCCGATATAAACGACGACATAGCGCCTGCTTCGGTAATTCCTTCTTCGAGAATTTGTCCGTTTTTGGCTTCTTTGTAATAAAGCAGAAGTTCTTTGTCAACCGGCTCGTAAAGCTGTCCTACGTGTGAGTATATACCATTCTGACGGAAGAGCGATTCCATACCGAAAGTACGGGCTTCGTCGGGTACAATAGGCACAATCAGTTTACCAATTTCTTTGTCTTTTAATAATTTAGTGAGAATGCGCACAAAAGCCATAGTGGTGGAAAGTTCGCGACCATCCGAGCCTGCGTAAAACTCTTCGAATACCTCTTCGGGTGGTGTTTTAATCGGACGAACATCCACACGGCGTTCAGGAACAGGACCTCCAAGTTCTTCACGACGTTTTTTCAGGTATTTCATTTCAACCGAATCTTCAGGCAATTTGTAGAAAGGCGCTTTAACAACTTCGTCGTCCGACAATGGAATGCCGAAACGTGTACGAAATTCTTTCAGTTCGTCCTCGTTGAGTTTTTTCTGTGAGTGTGTAATATTTTTACCTTCACCACTTTCGCCAAGTCCGTAACCTTTAATCGTGTTTGCCAGAATCACAGTAGGCTGTCCTTTGTGATTTACTGCTGCATTATAGGCTGCAAAAACCTTCTCAGGATCGTGACCACCACGACGCATTTTACGAATCTGATCACCTGTAAGGTGGCTTACCATATCGAGCAACTCGGGATCGGTTCCAAAGAATTGTTGACGCACGTATTCGCCATCGGCAATGGAGAATTTCTGCGATTCGCCATCCACAATTTCGCCCATGCGTTTCACAAGTTTACCTTTAGTGTCTTTTTCCAGAATAGGATCCCAGTCGCCACCCCAGAGCACTTTAATCACATTCCATCCTGCTCCGCGGAATACAGCTTCGAGTTCCTGTACAATTTTTCCGTTACCACGTACAGGCCCATCGAGACGTTGCAGATTACAGTTTATCACGAAAATCAGGTTGTCGAGTTTTTCGCGTGCAGCCAGTGTAATCGCTCCGAGCGCTTCCGGTTCATCGGTTTCGCCATCCCCCAAAAACGCCCAAACTTTCTGGCCGTTGGTGGTTTTCAGTCCGCGATCCTCCAGGTAGCGGTTGAAACGAGCTTGATAGATAGCCATAATAGGGCCAAGACCCATTGATACAGTAGGGAATTCCCAGAAGTTTGGCATCAGCCATGGGTGAGGATAAGAAGAAAGGCCGCCCTTGGGTTTCAATTCACGACGGAAATTATTAAGTTGGTCGGTTGTCACACGACCTTCGAGAAAAGCACGGGCATAAACCCCGGGAGCAGCATGTCCCTGAAAATAAATCTGATCACTACCATTAGGATGATCTTTCCCCTTGAAAAAATGATTAAAAGCCACTTCGAAAAGTGTAGCTACGGAGGCATAAGTTGAAATATGACCTCCGATACCATTTTCATTTTTGTTAGCTCTTACCACCATAGCCATTGCATTCCAACGAATGATACTTTTGATATGACGCTCAATTTCCCTGTTGCCGGGATAAGGAGGTTGCTCACTACGACTTATAGTGTTAATATAAGGAGTATTGGCAGTAAAAGGTAATTTAACACCTGCCTTGTGTGCTCGTATCTGCAATTGACGCAGTAATTCTACTACCCGATCGGGCCCCCATTGTTGTAATACATAATCGAGAGAGTAAAACCACTCCTCGTTTTCAAGTTCTTCAATATCTTTTGGGATAATCTTATTATTGATCATATTTTTTGAATTTATTATACTAAATGTTTTGGTTTGAATGTAACAAAATAATTTTAATTTGGTTCAGTGTATTTATCCAAATTACACCTAAACATCTATTGATAATGAACAATATAGACACATGAAATTAACAAAAAACAGCAATACAACACATAATATTTCATTTTTTTGTTTTTACCTGCATTTTACAATCTTTTTTTATCATCATAAATTTTATATGCAAAAAATAATCTAAATCTTCTGATATTATTAGATAATATTATTACCTTAAAACAACTCAATGGGTCGTATGACAAAAAATTTTGATATCCATTAGAAAAAAGTTCCCGTAATTTTAAAATATGGGTGATTTCAGAAATTAAAAAAACTTTATTCTGATTTATTATTTGTAATTTAGCACCGTAAAACATATACAAGGTATTATCTTTGCTTTCGGTATGAAAATATTGGGTAAATTATTCACGATAATAATTTTGATAGTTTTTGCTTCATGCACTCGCGAAGTGGCAAACAAAGAGTTAACTCCTT
The DNA here is from genome assembly GCA_964396515.1 of uncultured Paludibacter sp. Classification (GTDB taxonomy): domain Bacteria; phylum Bacteroidota; class Bacteroidia; order Bacteroidales; family Paludibacteraceae; genus Paludibacter. Next base: position 2,224 of record CAYNGF010000119.1, on the reverse strand, counting down.
TACTTGAAGTAGAGGGGAAATTTTTATATCTCGAAGATGTTCAGAGTATTATACCACCAAATGTAAGTGCTGCAGACAGCGCCGAAATAGCAGAAAGTTTTCAGCGAAAATGGATTACTGATGTTTTAATTTACCAGAATGCACGTAGAAATATTACAAACAAGGCTGAAATTGACCGTTTGATTGAAGATTATCGAAAATCTCTAATCATTCATCAATATCAACAAAAATTATTGGCAAATAAATTACCTACAGAACCAACAGAAGAAGAACTAAAAACCTTTTATGAACAATACGGAGATCAGCTTCAATTAAAAGAAAATATCATCAAAGGGATTTTACTGATTGTACCTCAAAATGCACCTCAAATATCTTCAGTAAGAAGTTGGGTACAATCAGGCAATCAAAAATCACTTGAAAATATTGAAAAATACAGCCTACGTAATGCCATAAGTTATGATTATTTTGCCGACCGGTGGTTGTCGCTCACTGAAGTACTTAAAAAAATTCCTGTACAAATTGAGCAACCTTCAACATTTGTAGCTAATAACAGATTTTTTGAAACCCAAGACAGTACGCGTCATTATTTTCTGAGAATTAGTGATTACCGCACATCAGGACAAACCGAACCATTTGAAATGGCTCGCGAGAAAATTTCGAACCTGATTATGAACAAAATGAAATCGCAGATTATTTCTGATTTTGAGAAAGAAATATATGAAGATGCCGTGAAAAACGGCGATATAAACTATTTTAAAAAATAAACTCCGAAAAGTATTATATTTTTCAACATTGATTTTATATATGAAGAAGACAACATGGTTTCTGATGTCAATACTGACTTTATTTTCAGTACAGTTAAAATCTCAAACTAACATAATTGATGAAGTAATATGGATTGTGGGCGATGAAGCGATACTTCGCTCGGAAGTAGAAGAACAAAGAATAAGAGCTCAATACGAAGGAACTCCTATTCAAGGCGATCCATACTGTGTAATTCCTGAAGAAATAGCCATTCAGAAATTATTTCTGCACCAAGCTCAATTAGACAGCATTCAGGTAAACGAATCCTCTGTACTCAACCAAGTGGAGAACCGCTTGAATTATTTTATCAGCCACATAGGTTCAAAAGAAAAAATGGAAGAATATTTCGGAAAAAACACCACAGCATTGCGCGAAGACTTACGAGTGATGTTTCGTGATCAAATGATAATTCAACAAATGCAGCAGAAGCTGGTTTCACACATTAAATCAACTCCGGCAGATGTGCGTCGTTTTTTTAACAAATTACCATCGGACAGCATTCCTACTGTACCAGCTCAAGTTGAATTGCAAATAATCAGTTTTCAACCGGCAGTACCTGAATCGGAAATTAACAGGGTTAAAGAGCGATTAAGGGACTTTACAGAGCGTGTTCAGTCTGGGAATACAGAATTTTCGCTTTTGGCACGACTTTATTCCGAAGACCCTGAAAGTGCCAAACGCGGTGGAGAACTTGGTTTTTTTGGCAAAGGAATAATGGCACCTGAATTTACTGCAGCAGCTTTTAATCTTACCGATCCAAAGAAAGTGTCAAGAATTGTAGAAACAGAATTCGGTTTTCACATTATTCAACTAATAGAAAAACGGGGCGACCGCATCAACTGTCGGCACATTTTACTGAAACCACGTATTTCTATCGATGATAAAAATAAGGCAATACACAAATTAGATTCGGTTACAAATCTTATCAGAAGTAATAAAATGACTTTTGAACAGGCTGTAGTTTACTTTTCTCAAGATAAAAACACTGCAATGAATGCAGGGCTAATGCTCAACGAACGGAACGGAACATCGAAATTTGAATATCAGGATTTGCCTCAGGAAGTGGCAAAAGTGGTTTATAGCATGAATGTTGGCGAAATTTCTAAACCATTTTCGATGATAAACCCTTCGAACAACAAAGAAGTTGTAGCCGTAGTAAAAGTAAAATCGAAAACCGAAACACACAAGGCTAACCTGACGGATGACTATCAGATGCTAAAGAATTATTACGAAAGCATGGAAAAAGAAAAATTTCTAACGAACTGGATAGCCCGCAAACAAAAAGAAACTTATATCAGCATCGACCCTGCATGGCAGAAATGCGAATTTAAATATCCGGGCTGGATTAAAAACTGATAATCTCATAAACACAACCGCTTCATATCAATGTTATTGATAAAGCATCTTAAAAGAATTGTCC
>CAYNGF010000118.1:0-10578 GCA_964396515.1 uncultured Paludibacter sp. | reverse complement strand
ACCCGAATAAACAGGGACTAAGAGTTATTGAAACATTTGGGGGAACAATTTTACCTACAATTGGTTTAATAGTTAAGATATAAAAATTAAAAAAACTAAAGGGAAACAAGTAAAAATTTAAAATAAAAATAACTCAATATGAAAACTAAGATATTAATATTGTCATTTATTTTGGCCGGTTCTGTAATATCTGCTCAGAAAAAACAGCCAATTGTAGATACTTATCTTTATGGTTCGAGTGATAATTGTTCAGTAATTACGCTTAAATTTGAGAAAGGTAAAAACCATAATCATCCGCTCTTTGCAATATGGCTTGCAGATGATAACGGGAGATTTTTGCAAACTCTTTATGTTTCGCAAAGCATAGGAAAAGGAGTTTTCGAACACGGAAACCGAAATACAGGACGCTGGATGCCGGGTGAAATACAACGACCTGCAGCACTCCCTTATTGGGCACATCAGCGAGGTATTAAAAATGAAAATGGAACTTTTTTACCTACTCCAAAAAATCCTGAGTTGGATGCACGCACCGGTGCAACACCGCAAAATTCTTTTGTCATGACTTTTATTACCGAAAAACCGCTGAAAGGAAAATATAAAGTTATGTTAGAATTGAACCAATCTTGGGACTGGAACGACTACTGGCATAACAACCGTTACCCCGACGATAAGGAATACAAAACTTCGAGTCAGCCGGCTGTAGTTTATTGTGCCGAAATCGACACCAATACAAAAAAAGAATACGTGATGAAAGCCATTGGTCACAGTCATTATTCTGGAAAAGACGGAAGTCTGAATACCGATTTGTCAACGCTAAGTACAGCATTGAAAATTGCTGATAAAATTACTGTTTTGGTTAAATAAAAACCAAAAAATCAGTTTCGGAAATAAACAATAATATTTTTGTAATTTTGCACGCATTAATTACAAAAAAATGAAGAGTCTTAAATGGCTCTTCTTTTTATTATTTCATAATCAAATGAAAATACTGATACTTGGTGCCGGCAAAATGGGCACATTTTTAACCGATGTAATGTGCTTTCAGCACGAGGTGGCGCTTTTCGATACTGATGCCCGAAAATTACGCTTTGTTTTCAACACATTGCGACTTACTAAATACGAAGAAATTCAGGAGTTTGCTCCGGAACTGGTAATAAACTGTGTTACACTGAAATACACCATCGAAGCGTTTCAAAATATCCTGCCTTATTTACCCTCAAATTGTATTATTTCTGATATTGCTTCGGTAAAAACCGGCTTACAAGATTATTATGAAAGTACCGGTATGCGATATGTTTCTACCCATCCTATGTTTGGGCCAACTTTTGCCACGCTCGACAATTTGAGTACGCAAAGTGCCATTATTATTTCGGAATCGGATCACATGGGAAAGGCATTTTTCAAGGATTTGTACGGTTCGTTACGCTTAAATATCTTCGAATATACTTTTGATGAACACGATCGTACCATCGCTTACTCACTTTCCATTCCGTTTGCTTCTACTTTGGTTTTTGCATCGGTAATGAAGCCTCAGGAAGCTCCCGGTACAACTTTTAAACGTCACATGGATATCGCAAAAGGACTTTTAGGTGAGGATGATTATTTGCTATCAGAAATTCTTTTTAATCCGTATTCACCTCAACAAATTGAGAATATTCGTGCAGAACTGAAAACATTACTCGAGATTATAGAAAATAAAGATACAGAACTGATGCAGGCATTTTTGAAAAAAGTGAGAAAAAATATCCAGTAATAGAAACAAATTGATTAATTTCGCTCAAATTATAACTTAATTTATCAAGATATGGATGCAAAAGAAAAAGTACTCGAAGCAATGAAAAACGCCGGAGTGCCTGTAAATGCAGGCAAACTTGTTGAACTCACCGGACTCGACAGAAAAGAAGTTGATAAAGCCATGAAACAATTGAAAGCCGAAGGAGCTATTGAATCGCCAAAAGTTTGTTACTGGCAACCAAAGTAACTGCAGGATCAAACTCGTTTATTTCAACCCCATATTGCAAAAGCACAATGGGGTTTTATGTTTCTTACTGATAAGTAAGCAAAATTTCAGTAAATGAAAATTTTGATTGAACATATTGGTCTGAAGAAAATTGAATATAAATAATTTAACGGAAGAAAAATCAATTTAAATTAACAATTATTCATCCTCAAACCAAACTAAAACTGTGATTTGATTGAAATGATTACCTTTCTTACTTTTAAAATTTTTACCGTATTCCGGTGTCTATATTTATCTCCACTTTTGTGGTATCAGCATTTGTAATTTCAAAATTGACAGGTAAATTACTTCTTCCAATCTTTTGAAGTGTAGAAGTTTTATAATCGATAAGATATTTACCAACAGGCAATTTCACGATAAATATACCAGAAAGATCGGGGATAATATCCAATAAGCATTTCGTTTTTGTCGTATTCCAGACTGACAACTGCCAGGTTTTATAAGTATCAGCCGTAGGTAAACATCCGGGCTGAGGTGGAGCAGTTTCGACGGGACATAGTGGTCCGATTGAAATTTTTCCCATAAGTGTGCCTATTTTGGAAGATTTATCCAAATCAGAATTCACACGTACAAAATGCATGTTGTACCTGTCGCAACATGGCGCAACTAAACTTAAACTGTCATTCGTTTCGAGCAGAAAAATCTTCTCGTTATCAAAAGCAAGCTGAACATTCGCTGCCTGATCGAAATCGAATTGGCAGTATAATGAATGTTTAAAATAATCATTAGTATTTTTAAGCAAAGTCAACTTACCATAAGCAATCAGTGTATCGTTTTTTATTAGTCCGAAAATTGCATTCGGTTTGAGAATCAAATAATCAAAATCTATTGTAAATCCTCTGCCTGAAAAACCACCCGAAGTAGAAGAAAACTTCCAAAGTCCATAAACTGTTTGAGCAGAATCAGGTATTATATCCGTAGAATAATACTTATCAGCCGGAATAATATCTAATTTTTTAAGCATCAAATCTTCAGTTTTACAACTAAAAAGAAGTAAAATCAGCAAAATGTAAGAAAATTGATTTCTGATAGCCATAATAATATTATGATATTTACAATTAACTTTTTTGTATTGATGCGATTTGGAAGTTATATGTTGCTTTTATTCTTGTAATTTTTTATAATTAGTATTTGCAAACAAAAACTTAGCAAAAAAATAATATTATTTCTCCAAAGATGAATTTAGAAATTAAAAAACAGACTTTCCTCTAATCAGGGCAAGTCCACTTTTCTTTCTTATTTTCCCTTCAGGGGGTTAGGTGGCAAATTATTCTTCCAGCAAATTTTCTATTATTGTAATCGCTGCTTTGGCTGCCGGCCTACCGGGTCCAGATATTGCTACTAAACCGGCTTTGTACATAAAACTGTAATCCTGTGAGGTATTACTCCTTCTGCCATGATAATTAAATATTGAGTCCAAGTTTACAATTCTAATGCTATTTTCAGCTATTATTGTTCATATACTGGTAATTATACTTTATTCATAAAAAAATTTATCAAGATCAAAAAATATCTGGTGTTAAACAGAAAATTATTACATTTTTTTGAATTATAAATAATAAACAATTTTAAACAAATAAGCGTTATTTATATGGAAATAAATTTTTAAAGTATGTAAAAATTATTTTCTCTATTTAACAATTTTCATTCTATATTTACTAATTTATTTTATTGAATATAAACTATTTATTATTGAAACAAAAAATATAAAGGTTTGAATCGATTTTGTATTGTTCTTTTAAATCGCTTTCATTCAATTTCTACAAAAAAAATAAAAATGTGTAAATTATTAGAAAGTGCAGAGTCAGCACGATAAACACTGTCATTAAAAAAATGAAAAGATCTACGATTTTCTTTATAATATTTTTTGGATTTTTGGTAATAGCTAAATCCCAGATTCCAAATAGCGGCTTTGAGTTGTGGCCATTATCTACAAATGGATATCCTGTAAATACCGGAATTAAATCTACTGATCATTATCTAAGTGATATAGGTAGCTATTCTGTAATGGTACAAAATAATTTAAATGTAACAACCATGAACAGATATGGCTTTGTTAATTCCGCATTCTATGCCGGATACAATGGACCGACTTTCCCAATTAGCGGGTGTCCTACCAAACTTTGTGGATATTATAAATTTTTACCAGAAAATGTGGATACTTTACATATTGGATTAACTTTATATAAAAATGGTGTTCCTGTTGCTGGCGCACAATTTATAAATTATGAGAAAGTATCTGAATGGACATCGTTCTGCATTAATATTTCCGAATATACTGAGGCAGATAGTGCTCAAATTGGCTTTGCAGCATTTTTCTCAGAAATTGGTAAAAGACCTGCTGGCCCTCATGGTAATTCAATACTTTATATTGATAATTTAAGTTTTGATAAACTTATTACATCCGCCAATAACAAAAAAGTTGCAATTATTAAAAACTTTGATGACAGTGAAAATGATAGTATCATATCCTATTTAAGTTCAATGGGAATAGAAAGTAAGTTATTTGATCATAATGTATTAACATACGATTCAATTTCAAATTACAATTTATTAATTTGGGACGATTTAGGTTATCAAAGCGGTGGATTGTCGGATAGCAATGTAACAGTTTTTAAACAATTCTATCAGTCAGGCAAACCATTATATTTAATTGGCGATGATCTTGCCTATTCTTCAATAAATTTATCAGAAACTATTCGTCAGGAATGGATTTATCTGACGCATCTTTCTGGCGAAAACAACTTTTGTCAAGAATCTAACGTACAAATAGTTAACAACTCACACCCGATAATAAATGGCTATTATGGTTTTGTAAATAATTTCGATTATAGCCTTGATATTGATTATGCATTGAAAACAAATACAGGTGAAATTTTATTGGCTAAAACAATTGACAGCGATGTTATATTGGTTTTTGAAGGGCAGCCAGCAAAAACTGTAATTCAAAATTGTCTGATTATTCAAAGCGGTTCAGAAGAAAGCGTTATTGAAAGAAAAAAACTATTTAAGAACGCTGTTAGCTGGTTACTTGATCTTTGGCAAACATCATTCAATCAAGTTTATAAAAAAGATTTTACCTTCCAAGTCATACCCAATCCAACAACCAATGGTTTCTACCTTCCTCAAGATTTTGAATTAAAAGACCTGTCTATTTACAATTTGCAGGGCGAGAAAATGGTTAACATTTCTCAAATTAATAATTTTATTAATGTAGATGCTTTACAAAAAGGGATTTATATAGTTCATATTACAAAAAATAATGAAATTTTAAACGGTAAGATAATTAAAAAGTAGATGTTAATAAAAATGACACATAATAATATTTAATAAAAGTGGCTGTCTCAAAAGGCAGACAGTCTTTTTTTACTCATATTATACAAAAAAAATTATAAAAAAGATTTGCATGTAGGTACTATATAGTATTTACTATGGGGCAACAAACGGAAAAAATAGGAATAAAAAACGAAAATCTGACAATGTATATATCTTCATCCTATGCATTTATGAAGCTAAAAATGTTCAGAACTGCCCTCTCAGTTGCCTATTTTACAATGCAAAAATAAATCGAAGAATAGAAGTCAACCACAATTTGAACCTACATAAACAAAAAGCCGTGTAGTTGCTCAACTCTGAAGAAGGACTTCTACTCCGAAGCCGACGTCCAATTGAACCTGAAGCTTTAGTTGGACAAACAAAATCATACAAACATTACATTAAGTTCAGACATTTTGATAATGACAAGGTTTTGATGGACTTTGTCATTTTTACCATTGCATTCAACATAGGCAAATTGTATAATAAATCGATAATTATCAATACATTATGCAAAAATACAGGGAAAAGTCTGTTTTTTATACTTTAATTTTTCTTATTATACCAAATACAGAAAAATTCATTCTCTTTTCAACATTTAACTACAATTTTCCAAAAATTGTCGCGTAATCAAAAAAATGAGACTGCCCTTATGAGACAGCCTCCTGCTATTATTAGGAAATTTAATCTCTTTTTAAACTGGTGATTATTAATTGCGAAAAATTGGTGGTTTTTTATTTGCTAGTTACATTAATTCTCATTTTTCGTATTTGCTTTAAAAAAAACGGAATTGCCTTCATTTCAAGACAATTCCGCTTTCTATTTATTACCCTTTCTGAAATTTTTCAAAAAATTATTAGTTAGAGGGTAATTTATTCATCTAACAAAATTTCCATTATTGTAACTGCAGCTTTAGCTACCGGGCTACCGGGCCCAAAGATGGCAGCAACACCGGCTTTGTAAAGAAAATCGTAATCCTGTGGAGGAATTACACCTCCTGCAATAACAATAATATCTTCTCGACCTAATTTTTTCAATTCTTCGATAACCTGAGGAACCAATGTTTTGTGTCCTGCAGCTAATGAAGAAACGCCTAATACGTTCACATCGTTTTCAACAGCTTGTTTCGCTGCTTCAGCCGGAGTTTGGAACAAGGGTCCCATGTCCACGTCGAATCCGCAATCGGCATAACCTGTAGCTACAACTTTTGCACCGCGGTCATGTCCGTCCTGACCCATTTTAGCAATCATAATACGAGGTCGACGACCTTCTTTCTGTGCAAATTTTTCTGTCAACTCACATGCTTTTTGGAAGTTGGCATCGTTTTTAGTTTCTGATGAATACACGCCTGAAATTGTTCTAATAGTTGCTTTGTAACGACCTGCAACTGCTTCGCAGGCGTCTGATATTTCACCTAATGAAGCACGCACACGGGCAGCTTCAACGGCTAATTCCAATAAGTTTCCTTTTCCGGTACGGGCACATTCAGTAATGGCAGCCAACGCTTTTTGAACATCTGCTTCGTTACGGTTTGCGCGCAATTGTTTCAAACGTTCGATTTGTTGCATACGAACAGCAGTATTGTCAACTTCGAGAATATCTATCGGATCTTCTTTATCCAAGCGATATTTGTTTACCCCCACAATTACCTGGCTACCGGAGTCGATACGTGCCTGAGTACGTGCGGCAGCTTCTTCGATACGCATTTTTGGAATACCCGTTTCGATGGCTGCAGCCATCCCACCTAATTTTTCTACTTCTTCAATCAAAGCCCATGCTTTTTCAGCAAGTTCTTTCGTTAAAGTTTCAACATAATATGAACCTGCCCAAGGATCCACTTCGCGACAAATTTCAGTTTCCTGCTGGATATAAATCTGTGTATTACGTGCAATACGAGCTGAAAAATCGGTAGGCAATGCAATTGCTTCGTCCAATGCATTCGTATGTAATGATTGCGTATGCCCAAGAGCTGCTCCCATTGCTTCGATACAAGTACGTCCCACATTGTTGAAAGGATCCTGCTCGGTCAGCGACCAACCGGAGGTTTGTGAGTGTGTGCGCAATGCCAGCGATTTGGGATTTTTTGGATTGAATTGTTTAACGATTTTTGCCCATAGTAAACGTGCAGCACGCATTTTGGCAATTTCCATAAAGTGATTCATACCTATAGCCCAGAAGAACGATAAACGTGGAGCGAACGAATCGATATCCATACCTGCATCTACACCGGCACGAAGATATTCCAAACCATCGGCTAATGTGTAAGCCAACTCAATATCGGCAGTAGCACCGGCTTCCTGCATGTGATAACCCGAAATTGAAATTGAGTTGAACTTAGGCATATTTTTCGAAGTATATTCGAAAATATCAGCGATAATTTTCATCGAGAACTTTGGTGGATAAATATAGGTATTACGCACCATAAATTCTTTCAAAATATCATTTTGAATCGTTCCGGCCATTTCTTCGAGTTTAGCTCCCTGCTCCAAGCCGGCATTGATATAAAATGCAAGAATAGGAAGAACGGCACCGTTCATGGTCATCGAAACCGACATTTTATTCAATGGAATACCATCGAACAAAACTTTCATATCTTCTACTGAGCAAATTGAAACACCAGCCTTGCCAACGTCACCCACAACACGTTCATGATCAGCATCGTAACCACGGTGTGTTGCCAAGTCGAAAGCGACAGAAAGTCCCTTCTGCCCGGACGCTAAATTACGACGATAAAATGCATTCGATTCTTCGGCAGTGGAAAATCCGGCATACTGTCGGATAGTCCAAGGTTGCATGGCGTACATCACGCTATACGGACCACGCAAATAAGGAGGAAGACCTGCAGCATAATTCAAATGCTCCATGCCTGCGATGTCTTCTTTGGCATAAAATGGTTTCACCGGAATAAGCTCAGGAGTTAACCATGTACTTTCAACTTTAGGAGCTGTGCCTAAATTCGAAATTTCTTTGATATTAATATCTTTAAAATTTGGTTTCATTCTATTTAGATTTTTAGAACCAAGAACCAAGAATCAAGACAATTAACATTGTCTCCAATTCTCAGTTTTAATCCAATTTGTTTTTAAATCCAATTATCATTTTTTGTAACTCATTGATTTTATTTTGAGTTGAAATAGAAATTTCAGAATCAACATAGTTTAGTTTTGAAGCTAAAATAAGTTGTGTTTCCAATTCAAACGAAGAACCGATTGATATTTCCAAAAAACGTGCAAAATCTTTATTGCTTGACTTTGCAGAACCTTCGGCTATATTTGAAGGTATTGAGACTGCAGAGCGTTGCATTTGAGAAATCAGACCAAACCTTTCAATACTTGGGAATGAATTTGTAAGCAAGTAAATCTCACTTGCTAAATCCATTGCTTTTATCCAAATATCTAATTTCTTAAAGTTATGCATCTCTTTTTTTTGTCTTGACTCTTGGTTCTTGATTCTTGGTTCTTAAATCAATTTCGCATTAAATGTCTTCAACGTTTCCAAAACATTTGACTTAACGTTAATGAAATGCTCTACACCAATCGCTCTTAAGTCAGCTTCGCAAGCAGGAGCTCCGGCAACAACGAAGATTTGTTTTCCGTCGATAGCTTTGAACGCAGCAGGAGCAAGTTCGGCATATTCGTCGTCGCTAGAACAGAGTACTATGATGTCGGCACCGGCTTTTTCTGCAGCAGCAACACCTTCTTCTACAGTTTTAAATCCGAGATTATCGATCACTTCGTAACCGGCACAAGCAAAAAAGTTGCATGAGAATTGTGCACGCGCAAGACGCATAGCCAGGTTACCAATAGTTAACATAAAAGCTACAGGGCGTTTTGCAGCATTCTGGGTTGAGAATCGTAAATCTTCGAACTCCTTAGCAGCTCTAAGCGGTGGTAATGTTTCAATTTTTGCATCACTACTGCAAGCATGTTTGCTGATATTCAGTTGAGGCATTTCAGCAATTTCATTAAAATTAGGGAACTGATTAGTTCCTAGTAATATTTCGCGACGGGCAGATACAGCTTTCAGTCGCGATGCAGCCATTGTTTTGATAGTCTTTTGAACTGTTCCTGATTTTACTGCCTCAAAATATCCACCGTTTTCTTCAATATCAATAAAAATTTTCCAGGCTTGCTCTGCTATTTTATCAGTTAAGGTTTCAATATAATACGAGCCCGCAGCAGGATCGACAACTTTGTCAAAATGCGATTCCTCTTTGAGTAATAGCTGTTGATTACGAGCTATACGTTCAGAAAACTCACCGGAAGTTTTGTAGGCTACATCGTAAGGTAAAACAGTAAGTGAATTTACACCGCCAAGTACAGCACTCATTGCTTCAGTTTGGGTACGAAGCATATTTACATTCGGATCGAAAACGGTTTTATTAAAAATAGTGGTTTCGGCATGTACTCGCATTTTAGCAGCACATTTACAAATACCATTTACTGTATGCTTACAGTTGGTTTTCAAACAGCGTGGTTGATATGCATCAACTATTTTTGCCCAAAGTAAACGTGCCGCTCTGAATTTGGCAATTTCCATAAAATAATTATTGCCAACTCCGAAATTGAATTTTATTTTTTTAGCTACCACTGAAGGTTCGCAACCTGCATTGATTAATGAAGAAAGATACTCATTTCCCCAGGCAAGAGCATAACCAAGTTCGGTAGTGATAAATGCACCTGCATTTGTAAGTGTTAGAGCATTCACTCCGATTACACGATAAAAAGGTAAACTTGCAGCGGCATCGAATGTTTCTTTTGCAAGATTTACCAATTCTTCTTTGGTAAAATCGTCGCCACAAACAAGCATTGAATTAATTCCATCCCAGTTTACCGAGCCTTGCAGTTTTTTTACATCGTAAGCTTTTTCGTTGAAATATTCTGTAAGTATTTTCAATAAATTTGCTGACTGCTGATAACCTACACAAAAATTCAATTCAACACAGTCGGCAGCTATGTTTTCAAGTAATGTACTTACAAAAATGGGTGTAACATCGTTTTTACGAATAACAAAATTGATTGAATCTACACCCTTGTTCAGAATATCAAGAGCTTTAGTGTTGGCACTTTTCGGCTCATTTACGAAGATTTCCTGCCGAATGTACCAACTGTTATCTACTTTTGTTCCACGAACATACGGGAATTTACCCGGAGTAACTTCGGAATTTTTCAGCTCGGTGATGTCATCAGCTACATAAAAAGGCATTACATTGAAGCCCTCGTTAGTTTTCCAAACGAGTTTTT
>CAYNGF010000117.1:0-10621 GCA_964396515.1 uncultured Paludibacter sp. | reverse complement strand
TTATGATAAGGAATATCCCAATAAATAATACCTGTATTTTTATCGTAGTCCTTGGCACATCCGATTACTTCGCCATTTAACAATAATTTAGCCTTCGCTGTATTGGTATAACACACCACCCGAACCAATTGTCCCTCTTCATAATTCCAAATAGGCCAGGCATCTTGAGAGAGTTCTGTGCTATACTTTGAGCTTGGATAAGTTCCAATGTATGCCATCGGTTTGTCCAACCAAAGTGATTGGCGGAAATATCCACGTGGTTTGATGAATCCTCCGAAATCAAGTAGTCCGGAGTAAAATCCACGGGAAGGCCAAGATCCCGATTCTCCGAGATAATCAATTCCTGTCCACAAAAATTGTCCGAAAATATATTCATTGTTCATAACAGCTTTCCATGCTTGCAGATCGTTTCGATTTTCGCTACCAAATATTACAGATCGTTTCGATTTTCGCTACCAAATATTACTCGATCAGGATATTTCTTGTGGTCGGAAGCATACAGGCTTTCGGTGTAGTTATATCCGGCAATATCCAATGCTCCTGGATATTCTGTTTCGTTTGACATGGCTACTCCGGCAAGACCGGCTGTTGTTGGTCGGTGTGGATCGTACTTTTTTACTACTGCAACCAATCGCTTAGCAATATCCCCTAATCCCAGGGCACTAGGGGCATCCTTTTTGTATCCGCCATATATAGCCTGTGTAAATCCTGTATTTTTTCCTCCGTCAAGAACTGGATGAGAATAGGGGTCGTTCGGATAATCTACTTCATTACCAATACTCCAGGCAAAAATAGAAATGTGATTACGGTCTCTTTTTACCATATCTTCTAAATCTTTTTCACCCCATTCCTTAAAAAAATCATATGAGCCTTGATACCCAGGTGTTCCTTCATTCCACCCTTCAATCCATTTCCTTTTTGGAAATTCCCATTCATCATATGCTTCATTCAACACCAATAAACCTAATTCATCACATAATTCATATACATCCGGAGCTTGCGGATTATGGCTTGTACGAATCGCATTGCACCCAATCTCTTTTAGCATTAATAGTCTTCGTCTCCAAACCTCTTTCGGAACGGCCGAACCTAGTACGCCGGCATCGTGATGAATACATACTCCTTTTACTTTCATTGAACGTCCGTTCAATGAAAAACCATAATCAGGATGAAAAGTGAGTGAACGAAATCCTGTGGAAGTGACCGTTGCGTCTATTTCTTTACCATTTTTGAAAATTCTTGTCTTTAGCTGATAAAGAACCGGATTATTTAACTCCCAGACTTGCGGATTTTTAATCAGCATTCGGGTAGCTATTTTACCGTTTTGATTGGCTTGTACTATTAGCTTTGTTGAATTTCTGGCAACTACTTTGTTGTCGTTAGTCAATAATTCATTCAAAACTGTCAGATTTTCCTTTGATAAAGTTCCGTTTTCTATTTCCACCTCAATATTTAATGTTGCTTGTTTATCGTTTACAGAAGACGAATAGGTATATACACCCCATTGGACAATATGAATCGGATTCGCATACACCAACCATACATTACGGTATATCCCCGACCCTGTGTACCAACGGGAATCTGCAGATTGACTATGATCGACCCGTACTGCAAGTATATTTTGCTGACCATATTTTACATAAGGAGTTATGTCATACATGAAAGATATATATCCATTGGGACGTTTTCCTATAAGTTGTCCGTTTATATATACTTCACTCCTATTATAGATACCTTCGAAATAGAGATATATTTTTTCTCCTTTTTTCTCTATAGGTATATTCAGCATTTTTCTATACCAACCGATTCCTCCTGGCAAATAGCCAGTGGCACTTGCCAATGTCGGACTGAGTTGTCCTTTGATGCTCCAATCGTGAGGTAAACTTACATCCTGCCAACCTTTATCATCATTTTGCGTAGATGAATTATTCATTTCATCTTTTAGTATGAATTTCCAGTTGTCATTGATTTTTTGAGTGTGACCGAATGAAACTTGTCCTATTGCAGATAATGAAAATAAATAGAAAACAAATAATAATAAAAAACGAATAACTTTTATGATGTTGCTATAATATATTTCTGGTTACAAAAATATAGTATAGAACAGAATCTCATAAACCTTATATCAATCAAAAAAAGACTTCATTTTGGTCAAATGGATATATTTTAGTAATATTTATTCTCATTCTTTTATAATCCAACACAAACCAGTCATTCATATCACTGATTTTTTATCTTTTTTAAATATTCTGAAGGCGCCAAACCATATTCTTCTTTGAAGCATTGACGAAAATAAGTAATGCTATTTATTCCAACCATATACGAAATTTCCGAAATACTATATTTCCCTGTTAAAAGTAATTGTTCGGCATTTCTGATTCTTATTTTACGTATAAATTCATTAATATTCATTCCAGATAAAGCTTTTATTTTTCTGTATAAAGTAGAATGACTCATAAATATCTTTTCAGAAATAAATGTAACATCAATTTTATCTGAATTTAAGTCATGTTCAATGATAGATGTAATTTCTTCAATAAATTGTTGATCAAGTTTACTAAGTGAATCAATTATCGCTGTATTTTTAATCAAGGCGTTTTTGGTTAACAATTCAGACGTCTTTCGTCTTGATTCAAGTAGATTAAAAATGCGGCTCTGCAATAAACTCGCACTAAATGGCTTGGCAATATAAGATTCTACTCCGATTGTATAACCTTCTGTTCTATCTTGTATCGTATCTTTTGCTGTCAATAGTATTATTGGTATATGGCAGGTTCTCATGTCTGATTTAAGTATTTTACAGAGTTCCACACCATCCATCTCAGGCATCATTATGTCACTTACTATTATATCTGGAATATGAGCAAGGGCTTTTTCAAGTCCTTTTTTTCCGTTATTTGCTGTATAAACTTTGTGATATTTCGACAAGGAATCACTTATATAATTACGTATATCTTCATTATCTTCTACTACAAGAACAATCTGTTTGTTATCATCAATTGGCTCAACTATTTCTTTTTCTTCAAATATTGATGATTTACTTTCTTCATGTAATGCATCTGGATAGGTATTATCTAAAAGTATTCGGAAACGAAATGAACTACCTTCTCCCAATTCACTTTTCACAAAAATAACTCCTTGATGAATCGAAACCAAGTTCTGAACAAGAGCAAGTCCAATACCAGTTCCAGAAGCCTGAAATTCTCTCTCTGCTTGATAATAACGGTTAAATATCTTTGGCAATGATTCTGCTGAAATACCCCGACCCGTATCCTTGACTTCAATTTCTAAATAATCCAATTGTTGTTCATTTACATCACGAAGTATCAATGAAATTGTTCCTTTCTCGGTATATTTGAATGCATTAGAAAGTAAGTTGTCGACAATTGAAGTGATAATATCAGAGTCGAAATACACATACGGATGCTGAGTTTCTGTAAAAACATGAAAAACAATAGCTTTGTTTGTATTCAGTTCTGTATATTTCATCCCCACTTCCTGAATTAATTCTGCAAGATTATTTTTGCTCACACAAAGCTTTTTGTTTTGAGTTTCCGTTTTTCTAAACTCCAATATTTGATTAATCAGATTCAATAAACGTGTAGCACTTTTATAAATTACAGAAATCTTATTACCATGATTTTCTGATAGCGAGTTATCTCTAATCAAATCTTCAAGAGGACCCAAAATTAAAGTCAGTGGTGTTCGCAATTCATGTGTTATGTTGGTAAAAAACCTCAACCGTTCATTGTTTAGATCATGTTCTTGTTGATGATTCTTTTTTTCAAGAATAAGGGTATTTTCAAGATTTAATTTCCGTTTATAAAAGCGGATAATATATAATACAATGATTAATATCAATATTGCATAAAGTAATTTTGCCCACCATGTGAGCCAAAGTGGAGGATTAATAACTATCTTAACAGTAGAAATATCTTTTGACCATTCCTGATTCTTAATTCGCGATTTAATCATAAGATCATAGGTTCCTGGTGGGATATTCCGAAAAGTTACAGAATTTTCACCTTGTGTATTGTACCAAACATTTTCTGAACCAGAAAGCATATAGGCATACTCTACTAAATGACTAAGAGAGTAATTCAACACATTAAATGTAATATTGAATGTGTTTTGATTATTGGATAATTCGACAACAGGCGTTACTGGTATACTGATTTCATTATCTGTTAATCCCACCTGACTATTATATACCTTAAACTCAGTAATAACAGTAGGTGATAGTTCTATTTTAGTAGGAACAAGCGTAGGATTGAAGTAACAAACACCATTTTGTGAACCAAAAAAGATTGTTCCATCAGCAGTTTTAGTAACCGAGCCACTCATAAAATTACCAATGGGTATACCATCGAAATGATCGTAATTATAAAACTTTTTTTGTTCATGAATAAAACGACTTATACCTCCATTGGTACTCATCCAGATATTGTGCTGTCCATCTTCCACTACTGCACGTATGTGACTGTTTGCCAAGCCATTTTTTTCATTATAAATCACATATTTTGATGATGAAGTTGAAAAACTAACAAGTCCTTCTCCTGTCCCAACCCACATTTTCCCTTTTGAGTCTTGGTAGATGTAATTAACTGTATTTGATGGAAATCTATTTTTAGTATTATATTCAGACAACCTCTTGAAGTTAGAATCAAAAACTGACAGTCCTTGTCCAAAAAAACCAATCCATATATTTCCTTTATTGTCTTTACAAATGCTTCTGACAAGTTCTTCAGAGAGTTCAGATGTTTGAGATGTGTACAATCTTATTTGTTTGGTAAGAAGATTATATCTATACAATCCACGATTGCTTCCAATCCACATATTATTTTCATTATCTTCATAAAAACATCTTATTTCTCTAATGTTATTAAATAATTTCAATTGCTTAAATGCCTTTTTATGAGAATCATAAAAATTCAATCCCCCACCGAAAGTTCCAAACCAAAGATTTCCTTGCGAATCTTTTATAGCTGCTAATACTGCATTATCTGTTAAATCATCTGACTCTTTACGAAAAACATCTGCTCTTTTTCCATTCACAAACAGATTAATTCCTCCTCCATCTGTACCTATCCACAAAGCATTTTGATTATCTGAGCAGATTCCCCATGCTGTCTTATTATTCAAACTATTAATCACATCCGTTTGAGGAGAATATTCCCAAATATTAAAAAAAGGTGTTTGGTTGCTAATAAAATTTACACCTCCCCCATAAGTTCCAAACCACATATTACCAAAAGAATCTTGAAATATACTCCTAATAGTCTGGTTTGAAAATCCGCTTTCATCATCCCGACAGGAGATGTTTTTAAATGAAACATCTTTAGGTGTAGAAAATATATTTTTATGCATATCAAGAATACTAACTCCTCCTGCTTCGGTTCCAATCCACAAACGACCATCACTCATTTGCGTAATCGAATATATGGAATTTGCAATAAGAGATTCTGATCTATTAAACTCATGTTTAAATACAGTAAATGTTTTTCTTTCTGCATTAAATAGGGCAAGTCCATTGTTTGTCCCTACCCATATATTATCTGTTTTATCAATGAAGATACATTTAACTTCGTTATCTGGCAGACTTTGTGGATTATTGGGTTCATATCTGAAATTGATTATTTGCTTATTGCTCAAAGAAAGAATGCTTAAACCAGATGAAACATGTCCAATATATAAAAACCCCTTTTTATCCTCTTTTACAGACCAGACATTATCGCTAATCCAACCGGGGACTGTGGATTTATTGTAATGGATAAATGTTTCTGTTTTCTTATCGTAATATTCCACTCCTTTATGATATGTTGATATCCAAAGATTTCCATCTAAAGCATTCGTTATATCTGTAATGTCATTGGTAATGATACTGGAACTTTTTTGTGGATCATTTTTATAAAATTTAAAGGTTTCTGTTTCACAGTCAAAAGCATTTAACCCTTCTCTTTGTGTTGCGATCCAAATAATATTGTCAAATTTATCTGCATAAACTTTATTTAACTCATTACCACTAATACTATTTTTGCTAATTTCATTGTTTTTTTTTAAAAGCCTTGAATTTGTTTCCATCAAATTTATTTAATCCAGACTCAGTTGCTAACCATAAAAAACCTCTTTTATCCTGAGTAATACTCATTACATAATTACTCGAAATCCCATGCTCTATACCAAGACGTTTAATCTTATAAGGTTGAGAACATAATATTATTGAATGTAATAAAATAAGTAGAATTAGTGATTTTGTTTTCATTCTTATTGCTGTTTTTTTGACATTCAAATATAGTTTAAAAATAATAAGTTAGAATAATAAATTAATCATTGACCAATTTAATCACTGTTAATGGCTGTTTTGTGGCTGTATGTTCATAATATATATAAATTTATTATGTTCTACACAACAGGTTATTAAAAAAAACGAGCTATTTTGACCATTTTGATATCTATAAACGGTCATTTTGTGTGTCCTGATTTAAAGAATAATCATACTATATTTGCAAAGTATTTAATTTGTTTAACATTAATTCTAACAAAAATATGAATAGAAAATTTCTTCTCTTTCTAATTATTTTTCCTGTATGTCTTTGGGCTCAACAACGAACAACAATAACAGGCAAAGTAGTATCTGCCACAAATAATGAAAATTTAATTGGTGTCTCTGTCTTTGTTAAAGGAACAACAATGGGTACTGTTACCAATTTAGACGGAAATTTTTCACTTCCTGATGCTCCTGAAAATGCCATATTGGTTTTCTCTTATATGGGCTTTAGATCATTGGAAATCAAGGTAAATAAACAGCAAGTAATTAGCGTAAAGTTGTATGAAGACACTCAAGCACTTGACGAGGTTGTTGTCATAGGCTATGGAGTAGTAAAAAAAATGATTTAACCAGTTCCATTTCTACTGTAAAAGGGGATGATTTGAAAACGATATCTACTGGTAGCGCATTATTTTCTATCCAAGGAAAAACATCAGGGGTTCAAATAACAGGTTCAGGTAGTCCTGGTTCTTCTCCCCGTGTAATAATTCGAGGTGTGACAACTGTAAATGGTACTGATCCTCTTTATGTTATTGATGGTGTAGCTATGAGTGCAGGTAGTAACATTAACTTTCTAAATCAAGACGATATTGAAAGTATTGAGATACTAAAAGATGCATCTGCTTCAGCTATTTATGGAACAAGAGCTTCAAATGGAGTTATCCTTATTACTACAAAAAAAGGAAAAGCTGGTAAAACAAAGTTTCAATTGAACATTTCTACAGGATTTCAAACATTGGATAAACCTAATCTTGCAGATGCGACTGTCTATGAAAAATTATATAAAGAACGGTATACTAATGATAACAAGATACCAATTTGGGATGATACGCAAGTTTTAGCCAATACTGACTGGTGGGATGAAACTATAAAGAAACAGGCATATTCACAAAACTATAATTTAAGTTTTCAGGGTGGAAACGATAAATGTTTATTTAGCGGAAGTATTGGCTATTTTCGTCAGGATTCGCAATATGACATTGGTTATTGGGATCGGTTAACAGCTCGTTTTAATACAGAATATACATTTAACAAGTTTGTAAAAGCAGGGATGGATTTTGCACCACGAATGGAAACATGGGATGATACTCCTAATCTATTTAGTTCTGTAATGAAAATGGATCCAACGACTCCAGTATTTCGCTCTGAGGAATATTGGGTAACAAATCCATTTAACAACTATGCCCGCTCCTACCATAATCAGGTATGGAATCCGGTAGCAAGTGTAGCACGACAGAACAGCCATAGCAATGAATATGGATTAGTGATGAATCCTTATATTTCTATTGAGCCAATAAAAGGACTAATTGCTCGTTCTCAATTCGGTATTAATACTCGTTTCAGAATCAGCGATAAATTTGACCCTATTTTTTTTATTGATGAGCTGGAACAAAGCGAAAATGTAAATGCGAAAGCGACCCGAAATATTACTGGTTGGGTGGATTGGAACTGGACAAATACATTGAGTTATATGACAAAGTTTCATAAAAAACATAATCTCAATCTTATGGGTGGTTACACCATGGAGAAAACCGCCAAATATAGCCTGGAAGCCTCTCAGGAAGGAATACCAAGTAATTATCCTGATTTACAATACATCAATGCAGGTACAACAAACCCGACAGCATCTGGCACAAATACATACAATACGTTAGTTTCATATTTAGGACGTGTCATGTATAATTATGACAATCGGTATTATCTTACCGGTTCAATACGCATAGATGGTTCTTCCAAATTCCCTAGTGGTAACAAATACGCCACATTTCCGGCAGCATCATTTGCATGGAGAATATCTGAAGAAAGGTTTATGAAAAATCAAAATATCATTTCTAACCTTAAGTTACGCGCAGGTTGGGGTCAAGTAGGCAATCAAAATATTGATCCTTCTGCCTATCTCAACTTGATTGAGACAAAGGATTATGTGTTTGGCACCGATGCCGAACGATATACTGGAACAGCAATTAGTCAAATTGGAAATGAAGATCTTAAATGGGAAACCGTGGAGGATTATAACCTTGGGGTAGATATGTCTCTGCTAAAAGGACGTTTGAGTATTACAGCGGATGTTTATGATAAAACTTCGAAAGACATGTTAATGGAACGTTACAATCTTTTAATTCTAGGTTATCCGATGGGAGATGGAAAAATGTGGGCAAATATCGGAAGTATGGAGGCAAAAGGTTGGGAGTTCTCGGTTAATTGGAATGATAAAATAAGTGATTTCAACTATGCATTGGGTGTGAATATTTCTGGCGTAAAAAATATCGCAAAAAAATTTGCAGAAGACACCCCTTTATTAACAGGTTTAATAAATAATAGTGATTATGTAATTCGTAATGAAGTAGGTGGTGAAATAAGCCGTTTTTATGGTTATGTAGCTGACGGTATTTTTCAGACACAGGAAGAAGTAGATACATATGTCGGATCAAATGGTGAAAAACTACAGCCAAATGCTGTACCAGGGGATATTCGTTTCAAAAACTTAAACAATGATGATGTATTGAACTCAGATGATAAAACTTATATCGGTTCTGCTTTCCCCGATTTAATGATTGGTTTAAATCTACATTTGGAATATAAGGGTTTTGACTTGAACTCCAATTTTTATGGAACTATCGGAAATGATATTTACAATCAGGCTAAAGGTGGCTTTTATTCTGGAGCAAACGGACAAAACGTATATGCCGATGCATATGATAAAGCTTGGAGAGGCGAAGGCACAAGTAATTTATATCCGCGACTGTCAAATAGCGACAGAAACAAAAATTATAGTACTGTGTCGTCATTCTTTGTTGAAGATGGTTCGTACTTCCGATGCAAGCTTTTACAATTAGGATATACATTGCCTAAAAAACTGATTATTGGAGCAGAAATTCGTCTTTCTATTTCAGCCCAAAATTTATTTACTATCACCAATTATTCAGGACTGGACCCTGAAAGCGCAGCAATGGGTAGTGCCATAGAATCAGGAATTGACAATTTGTCTTATCCTAATCCACGCACATTTTTATTAGGTGTAAACGTTAACTTTTAATTGATATTAAAATGAAAAACAAAATGAAATATTTAGTCGGTCTAATCTTAATTTTAGGATTTACCAATTGTTCCGATTTTTTAGAACAACCTACATTAGGACAAGAAAATCTGGATACTTACTTTCAAACGGAAGAGGAATGCTTAAAACAATTAACAGGATGCTATCATTCTATCTTTTGGGATGACTGGTGGTACGTCTCCTGTTTTTATATTATATCCGACATGTGTACTGATGATATGTGGATGGGCAATACAACTCAAGATCAAGGCGAATGGATACAAATGCCTTTTTACGAAAATCCAAAGCAAGATGAAAAGCTGAAGAATTTTTGGCAGTATCGTTATGATGGTATTCTTCGCAGTAATATTGTCATTAATAAAGTAGCAACCGCTCCGATAAAAAATGAGAACCTTCGTAAACGAATCATTGCTGAAGCTAAGTTTTTACGTGCTTTTCATTATTTTGAATTGGTAAAAAACTTTGGAGGAGTCCCTATCATATTAGATATGAAAATGCCAAGTGACATGAAAGGTGTGACCAGAAAATCTATTGAGGATACTTACTCACAAATTGAGCAAGATTTAAAAGATGCTATTGTCGATCTTCCATTACGCAGTGAATATTCTTCTTCTGATTTGGGACGTGCTACAAAAGGAGCTGCTATGGGATACTTAGGTAAAGCATATCTTTATCAAGGAAAATATAAAGCAGCCGAAGATACGTTAAGATCATTAATAAACAGTCATGAATACGATTTAATAAAAACAACTGATGGTACAGGTTCTGCCTTTGGCAATGTATGGTCTATTGCGTACAACAATAGTATTGAATCGCTATTCGAAGTTCAGTACAATTCTGATATTGCTTATAACTTGGGGGGTCGTTTATGTGTAGTAACCGGATCGCGTGATGATGGTGGTTGGTCGTGGGGTTTACCTACAAGCGACCTTGAAAATGCATTTTTGGCAGCAGGTGATACCACACGCCTCGTATGTTTGCATAATATTTCAAATTGAGAAAAAATTGAGATATTT
>CAYNGF010000116.1:0-10721 GCA_964396515.1 uncultured Paludibacter sp. | reverse complement strand
CACATAATTAAAAATAAATATCGACAAAGCTCAATGTTTGTCGGTCAGTAGTGATATTTTTTCTTTGTTTCTGATTTTGTAAACGACCAAAAAATGAAGAAAATAACGTGAGCAAGACTGATTGGAAAAATACTACCGAACGTAAGTGAGTGTGGAGATTTTTTCAATCACCGCAGGCTCGGTCTTGAACATGTTGTTTTCGAAATTTAGCTTTGTGAACAAAAACAGAAATAAAAACATGGGAAGTAACTAATTTTTAACACAAATAATTTGGAATAACCATAGAATTCCTATGTCCATTGGCTGGCTGACGTGCATTTAGCAGGTTTTGCTCCCGCATTAGCTACGCTGACCGTTGGTTCACTTTGACCGCCGCGGCGGACAGCGAATGTTCCCGTCTAGCCGCAGGCAAGACCAAATGCCCATAGCCTCGGTCGTTACCCAACATAATAAAAAAAGAGAGACAACATGGAAAGATTAGTAACATCAAATTTGAAACTAGGAATTATTGCAGGTGGACAACTTGGGAAAATGTTGATACAGGAAGCCAGTAAATGGGACATAATAACATTTGTTTTAGATGACGAGGAAGATTGTCCTGCCGGAAAAATTGCGTCGTATTTTATAAAAGGAAACAACCAAGATTTTGATTCTGTTTACCAATTTGGGAAAATGGTAGATGTGTTAACTTTTGAAATTGAGAACGTTAATATCGAGGCTCTAAAAAAACTTAAATCAGAAGGATGCAAAATTGTACCCGATCCTGAGATACTGGAATTAATACAGGACAAAGGCTTGCAGAAAGAATTTTATAGCAAGCATGGAATACCTACTTCACCATTTAAAATTTGTGAGTCAGAAACTGCAATTCTAAATTGTATTGAAAAACAGGAAATAAAGTTTCCTTTTGTCCAAAAATTACGAAAAGGAGGATATGACGGGCGAGGAGTGGCCGTTATAAACGATAAAAACGATTTGGTAAAACTTTTGAAAGGAGCATCGGTTATTGAGGAGAAAATCGAGATTGAAAAAGAAATTGCGGTAATCGTGGCACGAAACAAAAAGGGCGAGATAAAATGCTATCCTGTGGTTGAAATGCTTTTTGACTCGACAGCTAACCTTGTAGATAAATTAATTTGTCCATCATCAATTACAGTAGAACAATCTGAAAAAGCGATTAATTTTGCCACTGAAATAATTGAATTGTTAAATATGGAAGGATTGCTGGCTGTGGAGTTTTTTGTTGATTCAAAAGGTGAAGTAATAGTAAACGAAATAGCCCCCCGTCCCCATAACAGCGGTCATCATACTATCGAAAGCATAATTACATCGCAGTTTGAGCAGCATTTACGTGCAATTTTAAATCTGCCCCTCGGAAGCACAAAAATTAAACTTCCCTCGGTAATGATAAATATTTTGGGGGCAGAAGGGCACGAAGGCCCTGTTATTTATGAAGGATTAACCGAGAGTTTGGCTATTGAAGGGGTCAAAATTCATTTGTATGGAAAAAAAATAACAAAACCTTTTAGAAAAATGGGACATGTAACCATTTTGTCATCCTCGCTAGAGTGTGCATTAAAAAAGGCAGAAAAAGTTAAACAGCTTATAAAGGTTAAATCATGGAAAGAAAGTTAATAAGCATTGTAATGGGTTCAGATTCAGACTTGCCTGTAATGAAACAGGCTGCTGATATGCTTGATGTGTTTGAAATTGGATATGAAATTGATATTGTTTCGGCACACCGAACACCCGAGAAACTTTATGAATTTGCATCGGGTGCCCATAAACGGGGTATATTAGCGATAATTGCAGGAGCCGGTGGCGCAGCCCACTTGCCTGGAATGATTGCGGCAATATCGCCCTTGCCTGTAATTGGTGTACCTATAAAATCAAGCAATTCCATAGATGGGTGGGATTCTGTCTTATCCATTTTACAAATGCCCGCAGGAGTACCTGTTGCAACAGTGGCTCTTAATGGTGCAAAAAATGCAG
The DNA here is from genome assembly GCA_964396515.1 of uncultured Paludibacter sp. Taxonomy (GTDB): domain Bacteria; phylum Bacteroidota; class Bacteroidia; order Bacteroidales; family Paludibacteraceae; genus Paludibacter. Next base: position 8,729 of record CAYNGF010000116.1, on the reverse strand, counting down.
GAATCCTTGCTGCTCAAATTGTATCGGCTGCTGATAGTTCGGTATTGAACCGAATTATTCAATATAAACAAGAACTAAAAGAGCAGGTAATTGAAAAATCTAAAAAGGTAAAATCATAACATGGATTTTTACAGAGGGAAAAAAGTTGTTATTGCAACCAAACACAATAAAGAAAAAGTGATTGCCCCAATTCTACAAGATGAACTGGGGCTTGTATGTGTAGTACCTGAAAAATTGGATACGGATAGGCTGGGGACATTCTCAGGAGAAGTAGAAAGAAAAGATGACCCCATTACTACTTTGCGAAAAAAATGCAGGATGGCCATTGATGCAAGTGGAATAAATCTGGCCGTTGCCAATGAAGGTTCATTTGGTGCACATCCATCTGTATTTTTTGCACATGCAGACGATGAGCTTGTTATGTTAATAGATAAAGAAAATAATATTGAAATAATTGAACGGGAGCTAAGTTTAGAAACTAATTTCGATGCTACAGAAATAAAGTCTGAAGATGAACTTATTGAATTTGCTAACAAAATTGGGTTTCCATCGCATGGAATTATTTTGAAAAAAGAAAAAAGTAACTATGCCTCCATAATAAAAGAAAATCAAACGATTACAGAATTGATAGAAAATTACCACCGTATTAAACTTGAAGATGGTTCGGCCTATGCCGAAACAGATATGCGGGCAATGCATAATCCAACCCGTATGAAAATAATTGAGCAGGCAACCAGAAAACTTGTCAATAAAGTTAAATCGTTATGTCCCCATTGTGGCACACCTGGCTATGGTGTTGTGGAGGCAGTAAAAGGGTTGCCTTGCGAAGTATGTGGTATGCCCACAAGGTCAACACTCAAACATATATACCGCTGCCAAAAGTGTAATTTCCAAATGGAAAAAGAATTTCCTTTGGGAAAAATGGCTGAAGACCCCCAATATTGCGACTTTTGTAACCCTTAATAAATTAAGATTGTGCAACCATTTATAAAATATAATATGAGTACAGATAATCAACAAAACAATAAACTTTTTCTTGTTAGCCCGTTCTGCCAAATGGAAAATTTTATTGTAAAACGTTACGGAGAAGTTTTTTTTCTAACCGCACCCGCAGTCGTGTTTCATTTTGGCAATGATGAACTTATAGTAATAAAGGAATTTATTGCAAGAGAAAGTATTAAGGAAATTTATCTTGTGGGTGAAACAACTTGTAACTTCACAAAAAATGTATTGGATAATACAAATATTTCAGGGCTACCATGCGAAACTGAAATACAAAAATTAAAATCTATTGACGATACGCCCAACACACTTACCTTAAAGATATTGAATGAGCAGACATATAAATTAAGTGCTGAAAATATTTTTGGAAAAGAAATTACGTCAGGGACAATACAACTCCACACTCTGCAAACGGTCAAGAATGAAAATAAAATCATAGAAATCAGATAAATAATAATTATGGAATTTCAAGTTTTGTTAAGCAATATTACCAACCCGGTGCTTCTATTCTTTCTTTTAGGAATAATTGCAACATGCCTAAAAAGCGATTTGGAAATACCGGCAACCAGCAGCAAATTTATTTCGTTATATCTATTGTTTTCCATAGGGTTTAAAGGAGGTCAGGAGCTTGCAAACAGTGGGTTCAATGCTGAAATCGCTTATTCGCTTATTTTTGGATTGTTAGTATCTTCCCTTATACCCCTCTACACTTTTTTTATACTTAAATGGAAATTGAGCATCAGCGATGCCGGGGCTGTAGCTGCTGCTTACGGTTCGGTAAGTGCAGTAACCTTTGTGGCAGCCATTTCATTTTTAGAAATGCAAAATATTACATCAGGAGGGCACATGGTGGCGGTAATGGCACTAATGGAGTCGCCTGCAATTATAGTAGGCGTGATGCTAATGATGCTATATAATAAAGACGGTAGTAAAAAAATGAATATCAAATCCGTTATTCATCACTCGTTCACTAATGGCAGTGTATTGATGATTCTGGGAAGCTTAATAATAGGCATTATAGCCGATGCCAAACAGGCCGAAGGCATTAAACCATTTACCACCGATATTTTTAAGGGTTTTTTGGCTATCTTTCTCTTAGAAATGGGAATGGTTACGGCAAGAAGGTTTGCATCATTTCTTAAATACGGTTGGTTTGTAACGCTCTTTGCAATTTTTATTCCTGCACTAAATGGTTGTGTGGTTGCATATTTAAGTCAGTTTGTTACTCATGAAGCGGGTAATCGTTTCATCTTTGCCGTGCTTGCAGCAAGTGCTTCATATATTGCTGTACCGGCAGCCATGAAGATTGCAGCCCCTAAAGCCGACCCAGGGCTGTATTTACCTATGGCACTGGGCGTTACATTTCCATTCAACATAACTATAGGTTTGCCGTTATATTTAATAATTGTTAATTATTTTTAAGAAAATAAATCCTGTATAAATGAAACGAGCCATGAGTAAACCATACGCACACAGGGCGTGACTATCAGGCGAGTTCCATGCGACCATTTAAAACAAATTTTTGACACATGAATGAAGCAAAATTACATAATGAAACCTATCTAATAAAAAATGCAACCATAGTAAACGAAGGAGATATTTATACGTCCGATGTGCTTATAAAAGACGGGACAATAAAGGCTGTTGAAAAAAATATAAACCATGCAATTGTTAGTGTTATTGATGGAACAGGCAAATATCTGCTTCCTGGCATTATAGATTGTCAGGTACATTTTCGTGAACCCGGCAACACCCACAAGGGCGACATTTATTCCGAAAGCAAGGCTGCCGTGGCCGGGGGCGTAACTTCTTATATTGATATGCCAAACACCAAACCAAATGTACTTACAACAGCGTTGCTGGAAGAAAAATACCGTTTGGCATCAGAAAAATCATTGGCAAATTTTGGATTTCTGCTCGGAGTTAATGCCGATAATATAAACGAAATAATACATGCCGACACTTCTTTAATTTTAGGCGTTACCGATGATGGATTGTACTTTACAAAAAAAGGAAATTTACTTTCTGATAACCCCGATTTATTGGAGAAACTATTTGCAAACTGTAAATCATTAATCGCTATTCATTCCGAAAAGGAATCAATTATTGAAGAAAACGAAAGGGTTTACCATGAACTCTATGGCGAAAATGTACCTTCAGAACTACACCCTGTTATCCGTAGCGAAAAAGCTTGCTACGAGGCTACTTCGCAAACAATAGAAATAGCCAAAAAATATAATACAAAACTTCATTTTCTGCACATTTCATCAGCAGCCGAAACAAACCTGTTCAGAAATGACATCCCTCTGATTGAAAAGAATATTACCGCCGAAGTTTCGGTACACCACCTATGGTTCACAGACAAAGATTACCACCAATTAGGAAATTTGATTAAATGGAACCCTGCCATAAAAACCGAAGCTGACAAGCAGGGCTTATTGCAGGCACTAATTGACAATCGTATTGATATTGTAACCTCCGACCATGCCCCCCACTCCCTTGAAGAAAAAATGCAGCCATATTTTCAATCATTGTCAGGTGCGCCTATAATTCAGCATTCGCTCAACATTATGCTGGAGCTATACAATCAGGGAAAAATTACGCTGCAAAAAATTGTAGAAAAAATGTGCCATAACCCGGCAATCTTGTATCGTTTAAAAAATAGGGGATTTATTCGCGAAGGTTATTATGCCGATTTGGTTTTGGTTGACCTTGGTGCTTCTTTTAAAGTTTCTCGAAATAATATTTTTTACAAATGTGGTTGGTCGCCCTTGGAAGGTACTATGTTCAACAGCCAAATTATTAATACATTTGTAAACGGTAATTTGGTTTACAACAATGGAAAATTTATTGAAAAACACAAAGGAATGCCAATACATAGAAATAACACTATTGCATAGAACAATATTTAAGAAATAATGATAAAAAAAGAGAAGATATGAAAAAAGAGAAGATTGAAAAACAAGGATTGGAAAAAATCCATAATGACCTTACTGCTATTATTGATGCGTTTAGGGATGTTCTTGAGGAACAGGGCGAAGAAGCAATTGCAACAGCATTAAAAAATATTGAAGACAATACAAAAAATGATGGTTCTGTTTTGCACCATCTTAATAATGAGAAAATAATTCAGGCATTAAGCATAAGTTTTCAATTGATGAACCTGGTAGAAGAAAATGCCTCAGTGCAGTTTCGACGCAAGGTTGAAAACAACTTGGGAATAGATGCTATACGAGGTTCGTGGGGCGAAACATTTAAAAAGTTGCAGGACAAAGGACTTACTGAAGAGCAGATTGCCGATATACTTCCAAATGTGATGGTAATGCCGGTATTAACCGCTCACCCAACCGAAGCCAAGCGAACATCGGTACTTGATTTGCACCGCGAACTGTACCTTTTATTGGTTAAAAAAGAAAACAAAATTTGGTCGGGTTCAGAGCAAGAAGACATAGAAAGTGACATTAAAGCACTTCTTGAACGTTGGTGGCATACCCGCGAAGTACAACTCGAAAAACCCAACATTGAGTCGGAACGCAATAATGTACTTCATTACTTTACTAAGGTATTTCCGCTTGCCCTTGAAATAAGTGACAAACGGCTTAAATATTCATGGAAAGCAATGGGGTTTGACCCTAAACGGCTTTCTTCGCCTGCTCAGTTTCCAGTTCTAAAATTTGGTAGCTGGGTTGGGGGCGACCGCGATGGACACCCTTTGGTTACAGGATTGGTAACCAAATCGACCCTATTAATCCATCGCAAAGCTGCTATTTCTATACTTAAAGATGCGTTAGTGAATTTGGCTGCACGAACCTCATTTTCCGACTCACAACATGTCGTTCCGGAAATTCTAAGTAATGCCTTACAACGCAACATTACCATCATGGACAAAGCAGCCGCTAAAGCACTAAAACGAAATCCGGGCGAACCCTGGAGGCAATTCATAAACCTTGTTGTAGCAAAACTGGACAATACCCTGGAAGGCAACTTTGAAAAATTATTGCCCGAGACCTGGTACGCAACACCAGACGATTTGCAAAAAGACCTCGATATAATTAAAGAAAGCATGTTGGAGGCAGGCATGGTCCGAACTGTTGAAGCCCTGCTTTTCCCAATTGAAAGAAAACTACAATGTTTTGGGTTTCATTTGGCTGCAATCGATATAAGACAGAATAGTGTATTTCACGAAAAGGCACTTGAACAGTTGATAAAAGCCGCATCGTTTGAAGATTGGGAATATAGCAAATGGAATGAAAAGAAACGATTAGAATTTCTTAACCATGAACTGCAAAGCAATCGGCCTTTTGCAGTAAGCGGGAGTGCAATTGGCACAGAGGCCGACCAACTGATTGATTGTTATAAGGCTGTTCGCGACCATGTAATGGTTTATGGCTACAGTGGGATAGGAGCTTTTATTGTAAGTATGACACGTAACCTGAGCGATTTGTTGGTGGTTTATCTCTTTTTTAGGGAAATGGGAATGCAACATATGCCTTTTCAAATAGTGCCCCTGTTCGAAACTATTGACGATTTGCAGCAATCACACGAAATTCTCGATGCTTTCCTATCGCATCCTGTAACAAAAGCAAAAAACAAAGGGCAGCAAATTATTCAAGAAGTTATGCTTGGATATAGCGATAGTAACAAAGACGGGGGAATATTGGCCAGCCGATGGAATATTTACCGTGCAGAACAGAACCTCACAGAGGTAGCGGAACGCCACGGCATACAACTTAAGTTTTTCCACGGTATTGGTGGTACCATTAGCCGTGGCGGAGGAAAATACCACCGCTTTCTCGACGGGATGCCCCAATATGCCCTCACTGGTCAAATTAAACTTACTGTGCAGGGCGAAACCATTGCACAGCAGTTTGCCAATCTGCTCAATGCTACTTACAATCTTGAAATGCTCCTTTCGGGTACAACCATGCAAACATCATACTCCACGCATTTCAGGGCAAAACGCAACTACCCATTTAATACTTTCAGAATGATGGCAGAATTTTCAACCCAAAAATACAAGGAACTAATAAACCAAAATGGTTTTATTGAGTTTTACCGGCAGGCCACACCCATCGATTTATTGGAGTGCAGCCGCATAGGATCCAGGCCGGCTCGGCGAACGGGAGCCAAAACGCTTAACGATTTACGTGCAATACCGTGGGTTTTTAGCTGGAACCAATCGCGTTTTAACATTACGGGTTGGTATGGCGTTGGATTTGCCCTTTCTGAAATAAGGAAAAACTACCCACAGCTATATAATGAACTAAAGCAGTTAGCCAATACATGGCCCTTTTTACGCTACACGCTTATACATATAGAAACCAACATCCTTAATGCCGACTTACAGCTTATGAAACAATATGCCGCGTTGGTAAAAGAAGACTCTATTCGTGAAGATTTTCTAAAACTCATAATCGATGAATACACGTTGACACGTGAACAGGTTATTGATTTGTTGGGAGAAGAAGCCGAAAACCGTCGTTACAAACTTCTCGACAACGTAAACCGCAGACATAATGCATTGCTGAAACTGCACCAACTGCATATCAATTACCTTAACCAATGGAGGCAAATTCCCGCAAACCAAGAAGACCGGCACAAACACCTGCTCGATCAACTCCTGATGATAACTACCGCACTTTCAAGCGGCCTTAAAAGTACGGGGTGATGAGGATGAACGCATTTTAGTTGAAATTAGTTAAAAACAACAATAAAAGAATTTTTGTGAATTTTAAAATTATACGTAAAATGAGAAAAATTTTAACAGTAGTTGCTTCATTTATTATAATGCTCTGTATCGGAAGTGTGTATGCATGGAGCTTAATTGCATCAGAGTTAATTAAAAATTACGGATTTTCTGGCACTCAATCTCAGGTGGTTTTTGGGACTCTTATTGCTATATTCCCTGTTACAATGATTTTTGTAGGGCAGCTTGGAAAAAAAGTAAAACATCGATATTTTGGTTACATATCAGGCTTTCTATTCTTTTTAGGGTATTTTTTAGCGGGCTTATCGCAAGGCAATTTTTTTATCATTCTATTGGGCATAGGTGTTTTAGGCGGCATAGCGACAGGTTTTGGTTATTGGGTTTCACTAACTTTGCCTGTTCAATGGTTTCCCAATAAAAAGGGTCTTATTACAGGTATAGCAGCTGCCGGATTTGGATTAGGGGCATTGTTTATGTCAGAAATATCTGAAATTATTCGAAGCAACGGTGATAATGTACTTCAATTACTGAAAGTTTTTGGCGTATCGTATGGGTTAATAATACTTACAATGTCAAATTTTCTTTATCAATTTCAAAATGAAACATTACTTAAAGAAGAACCATATAAAATATCGCAATTTATAACCACTAAAATATTTAAAAAGCTATTCCTTGGAATATTTTTAGGAACCTTTGCTGGGTTGCTTATAATCGGGAGTTTAAAAATTATCGGTGGTATGTTTCAAATCTCAGATCATATCCTGACTTTCAGCATTGCATTATTCGCCATTTCAAATTTCTTAGGACGACTTGCATGGGGCTTCATCAGCGACCGTGTGGGCGCTAGTTTAAGCATATTCTTAGCCCTTCTGCTTCAATCCGTTTCAATATTTTTGTTGAATGTTTTCAGTCTTACCGATACTTCATATTTAATTGTTACATCGCTCATAGGTTTCGGATTCGGGGGTAATTTCGTTCTTTTTGCCAAAGAAACCGCACAAGTGTATGGGGTTAAAAATCTCGGTATAGTTTACCCTTATGTATTTATTGGATATGCTATTGCAGGAATTGCAGGACCCATGAGCGGTGGGTTATTATTCGATATTTTCGGTTCATTTTTTAATGCTATTATTTTGGCAAGTTTTATGAGCTTTTTAGGTAGCATACTGTTTCTTAATCACTTTATTAAAGAAAGAAAAAAAAATGAACAATACAAATGACATTAATATAGCAGCCCAATATATTAAAGATGGCAAATTAGTCGCTTTCCCGACTGAAACTGTTTACAGTTTAGGTGCAAATGCATTAAATCCATTAGCTGTTGCTAAAATATTTGATCTTAAGGAGCGTCCTTCATTCGACCCACTGATTATCCATATTTCCAATATACATCAATTGGAAAAACTTTTTCTAAAAACCGATGAAAGAATTTACAAATTAGCTGAAAAATTCTGGCCGGGTCCTTTAACAATGGTGCTGCTAAAAAGCTAAATAGTTCCCGATATTGTTACATCTGGTTTGTCAACAGTAGGCATTAGGATGCCGGATAATCAAATAGCTTTAGAATTGATAACTAAAGCAAAATGCCCTATTGCAGGACCAAGTGCCAATAAATTTGGGCGTATTAGTCCAACAACCGCAGCCCATGTAAAAAAGCAACTGCCAAACGTAGATTATATACTTGATGGTGGTAAAACTACAGTTGGGATAGAGTCAACCATTATAAAACTTACAGAATTTGGTTTTCAAATACTTCGTAATGGAATTATTACACGAGAAGAGTTAGAAAGAATAATTCCGTTTGATAATAATTCGGAAATGGAACAAATTTCAGCACCCGGTATGCAAAAATCTCATTACAGTCCCAAGAAAAAATTGCAAATAGCTGACAATGTTAAATTAAAAATTGACAAAAAAGGCCAGACTTATTTCTTTTTCAGGAGAATTGGAAAATGATTTTTTTAACACTACTGACCGACAAACATATTTAGAAAATTTAAAAAAAATAGGGCAAACGCCA
>CAYNGF010000115.1:0-10758 GCA_964396515.1 uncultured Paludibacter sp. | reverse complement strand
CTGATTATCTATCCTATTTCAGGACATTGGATTTGGGGTGGCGGTTGGTTATCGACACTTGAAATTCCTTTTCACGATTTTGCAGGTTCAACAGTAGTTCATTCATTGGGTGGATGGTTGGCATTATCAGGAGCAGTTGTTCTTGGTCCTCGTTTGGGAAAATATAAAAACGGGAAAGTATATGCTATTCCAGGCCACAGTATAACCCTCGCAGCATTGGGTGTATTTATACTTTGGTTAGGTTGGTTTGGCTTTAACCCCGGTTCAACTCTTGGTTTTGGTGATGCAAATCTTGTAGCTCATATTTTTGTTACAACCAATGGTGCTGCCGCAGCCGGAGCTGTATCAACGTTAATAACTACATGGTTAAGATACGGTAAGCCAAGTTTAAGTATGACTCTTAACGGTATATTGGCTGGACTTGTTGCCATAACAGCCGGATGTGATATGGTTTCACCAGGTGGTGCTATACTTATTGGTCTTATTGCAGGTGTTTTAGTAGTATTTGCAGTGGAATTTTTTGATAAAATACTTAAAATTGACGATCCTGTAGGTGCCATTTCGGTACATGGTATTTGTGGGGCATTTGGTACACTTGCTGTTGGTTTATTTGCTCAGGATGGTGGATTGTTTTATGGCGGTGGTTTTGGTTTGTTAGGTTCACAGGCTATAGGTGTGTTGGCTGTTGCAGCCTGGGGTATCGGGCTTGGCTTAATATTGTTTACAGCTATCAAATACACTATTGGTTTAAGAGTTTCAGCTAAAGAAGAAGAAAATGGCCTCGATTATTACGAACACGGCGAAAAAGCCTATAATTAGATCAACTAAGGATATTGTTGTTTTTTTAAGGTAATGGTGTTTTTTTAATAAGAATTTCTTTTTAATTTTTGAATAATTTATTTCTGTTTGTTTACATTTTGTCAATTCTTTTTGAACTATCGCTATCATATTTTTTAATGTCATTGTGTATAAAAATGAATCTATTTGTACTCATAATGATTAAATATTTTTTTTATTATATAGAAAAATGAAATAAAAAAAAGAAAAATAATAACAAAATGTTTTGTAATTAAAATATATTTTGTACTTTTGTACTGTAAATATAATTTTAACCCATTGAATTGACACTTTAAATCTTAATTCAAAACTATTTGATAAATAATTCAAATAAAAGGTAATAAAATATCATTTTAAAACAATTTGAAAAAATGAAAAAAGTTGAAGCAGTTATACGAAAATCAAAATTTGAAGATGTAAAACAGGCATTACTCGATGCCGATATCGATTGGTTTTCGTATTGGGATATAACCGGTCTGGGAAAAACCACTGAAGAACAGATAGTACGTGGTCAAGTTTTTAAATCCGGCTATATACAACGAAGAATGATTTCAATCGTAATACGCGATGTGAATCTTGAAAAAACCGTGAATGCAATTTTAAATTCAGCATGGACAGGAGAAAACGGAGATGGAAAAATTTTCGTTTACGATATTGAAGAAACTTACAGAATCAGAACTCGTGAGTCCGGCCCGGGTGCACTTTACAATAAAGAGTCTTTTTAATTTAATTGTTCAAACTGAAATGAAAAAAATACTAACAATATTAATCGTAATGCTGATGATTTTTAGTCAGCAGATTGTCGCGGCTGAGTCAGTTGCAAAAGTTGATACCGGCGATACAGCATGGATGATAGTGGCAACTGCCCTGGTGCTTTTTATGTCTATTCCCGGACTTGCGATGTTTTATGGTGGTCTTGTGCGACGCAAAAATGTTTTAAATGTGTTGATGCAAGTCTTTATTCTGGTTGCTGTAATAAGTATTGAATGGGTTATTTTTGGTTATAGTAATGCTTTCAGCAGTAATAGTGTAGAATTTCTTAAACCATTTATCGGAGGTTTCGACTGGGCTTTTTTGAAAAATATCGGAGTTAATGATTTAAGTCCTTACTTTATTTCAAATTCTCAAACCTTGGCAGATGGAACAGTAACCGGTACAATACCTCATATTATATTTATTATGTTTCAGGGTATGTTTGCTGTAATTACTCCTGCGTTAATAATAGGAGCATTTGCAGAACGTATCAATTTTAAAGGTTTTCTGATTTTCAGCATTCTATGGTCTCTGTTTGTTTACAATCCGGTTGCACATTGGGTATGGTCGGCAGATGGTTGGTTGTTTGCACTTGGTGCTCTCGATTTTGCAGGTGGTACAGTAGTACATATCAATGCCGGTATAGCTGCCATTGTTACTGCTCTCATGTTAGGTAAACGTCGAGATTATCAGGGTCATGCATTGCCACCTCATAATATTACATATGTTATTATTGGTGCTTCCATGTTGTGGGTGGGTTGGTTTGGCTTTAATGCCGGAAGTGGTTTAGCTGCAAATGGTTTAGCAGCGAATGCACTTATGGTAACGCATGTTGCTGCAGCAGCTGCAGCGCTTACATGGGCTTTGCTCGATTGGTTTATCGATAAAAAACCAACTGTGGTAGGTGTGAGTACAGGTGCTGTGGCTGGTTTAGTTGCCATAACTCCTGCTGCTGGTTTTGTAAGTGTTGGAGGAGCACTTATCATAGGAATTATTGTTTCCCTTGTATGCTTTGTAATGGTTGCGCGTGTAAAACCCAAACTCGGTTACGACGATTCTCTTGATGCGTTTGGTGTACATGGAGTTGGAGGTATTATTGGAGCTATATTAACTGGAGTGCTTGCAACACCATTTGTACAAGCTGATTACAGCGGAGCTTTATACGGTAATTTTAATCAACTTTGGATACAACTACTTGCAACCGTAGTTACTATAGCATATTCAGCTGTTGGTACATATATTACATTTAAAGTTACTGATTTGATATTTAAAGTTCGTGCAGTTGACAAGCATGAAGCTTTAGGCTTGGATGAATCGCAACATGGCGAAACTGCTTATACAAACTTTGATTAAAATCAATAATTGTGTTTTTGCAGCGGCAAAAACTACTTCAGTATAACTAAGATTTCTGAAAATTGTATCATTTTTTTGGTTCAAGGCTAATAAATTTCAGAATCTTGGTTTTTAATAACGAAAACCGATAGATGATTCAGTTCAGATATCGTGTGTTTTTTAGTTTTATTGTTTCAAACAGACTACTTCGTGATGAAATAGTCTGTTTATTTCTCTTTTAATTACAAAATGATTTAAATAATATCATATTAAATACAATTAAGCAATAAAACTAAACTAAATAGTTTAAAATGTAAATTTATAATTTTGTTTTACAAGAAATTTAATACATGACAATAAAACAGTTGTTATAAAATGAAATTATAAATATATATTTACTTTAAATATGTAATTAAAATAATATAAAATATTATAATATGTTATTTATATTTTCTATTAACAAAACATTTTACTAAAAAATAACTTTGATGTTACAAAAATATTTACTTTTGTATAGTAAATACTAAATAAAAAAATCATATTACAAAATATAATACGACAATAAAAAACAAAAAACAAAATAATTATGTCATCATTAAGATTTAAAGCAGTAGAGGAGGCTTTCAGAAAAAAAGCGTTATGTGTAAGTGCTCCTGAGAAATTCACTTCGAGTTATTACGGAAAATATGTTTTTAATAATGTTGCAATGTCAAAATATTTGACTAAAGAGACATTAAAAGCGCTGAAAAATGTTATTGAAAAAGATGAAGTACTTGATATTTCACTAGCAAATCATATAGCTGCAGGCATGAAACTCTGGGCAACTGAACTAGGTGCAACCCATTACACCCATTGGTTTCAGCCTTTGACTGATGCTACTGCGGAAAAACATGACTCTTTTATTGATTATGTAGGTGCTCCCGGAGAAGCAGTAATGGAAGATTTCTCGGGCAAGATGCTTGCACAGCAAGAACCAGATGCATCTTCTTTTCCAAGTGGTGGAATTCGCAATACCTTCGAAGCACGTGGTTATACCGCATGGGATCCTTCTTCACCAGCATTTGTAATGGATGATACATTGGTGATTCCAACCATTTTCTTTTCATATACCGGTGAATCGCTCGACTATAAAGCGCCTTTGAAAAAAGCGTTAGCTGCTGTTGATAAAGCAGCTGTAGAAGTGTGTAAACTTTTCGATCCTAATGTAAAAAAAGTACGTGCATATCTTGGTTGGGAACAAGAATATTTTCTGGTTGACGAAGGTTTGTATGCAACACGCCCGGATTTGGTATTAACAGGAAGAACGCTACTGGGACATGAATCAGCTAAAAACCAACAGTTGGAAGATCATTATTTTGGTGCTGTTCCAAGCCGAGTTGCTGCTTACATGAAAGACTTGGAATTTGAATGTTACAAATACGGAATTCCTTTAAAAACCCGTCATAATGAAGTAGCTCCCAATCAGTTTGAACTTGCTCCAATATTCGGTGAAGTAAACTTGGCAGTTGATCAGAATTTGCTTGTTATGTCTATTATGAAAAAAGTTGCCCGTCGGCATGGTTTTCGCCTGCTCTTACATGAAAAACCTTTTGCTGGCATTAACGGCTCAGGTAAACATAACAACTGGTCATTAGGTACTGATACCGGAGTTTTACTATATGCACCCGGTAAAACAGCAGAAGAAAATTTACAATTTATTACATTTATTGCTGCAACATTAAAGGCGGTTCATAAGCACAATGCTTTGTTAAAAGCTTCAATTATGACTGCACAAAATGCACACCGCCTTGGCGCTAACGAAGCACCTCCTGCAATTATTTCGGCATTCCTTGGTTCACAGTTATCAGCAGTGCTTGATAAAATTGAAAACAGTACAAGCGACGAAGCTATTGTAATTGATGACAAGAAAAAACTAAAACTTGATATACCACATATTCCTGAAGTATTTCTGGATAATACCGATCGTAACCGTACTTCTCCTTTTGCATTTACGGGAAACCGATTTGAGTTCCGTGCAGTAGGTTCTTCAGCAAACTGTTCATCTGCTATGGCAACATTAAATACCGTTGTAGCAGAATCACTTATCGAATTTAAAACTTTGGTTGATGCCAAGATGGCTTCAGGTTTAACTAAAGAAAAAGCAATTTTTGAAGTGATAAAAACTTTTATTAAAGAATCAAAGCCTATTCGTTTTGATGGTAATGGTTACAGTCAGGCATGGAAAGATGAAGCTGCAAAACGTGGGCTCGATTGTGAAACAAGTGTACCTGAAATTTACAAAGTAAATACACAACCACAGACAATTGAGCTGTTTTCTAAACTTGGAGTATTGTCCGAAAAGGAATTACATGCACGCAATGAAGTAAAATGGGAAACTTATACGAAGAAAATTCAGATTGAAGCTCGCGTTCTTGGAGATTTGGTTATGAATCATATCATACCCCTTGCAACAAAATATCAAAGTTTTCTGCTCGATAATGTATCCAAAATCAAATCTGTATTTTCCGGTGAAAGAGCAGAAAAACTTAGCGAAATGGATACAGCATTAATAGTTGAAATTGGAGAGAGAATATCTACAATCAAAAATGCAGTGGACGATATGGTTGATACTCGCCGCCGTTTAAATAAGATTGAACATGAATATGAAAAGGCTAAAGCTTATCATGATGAAGTGGTTCCATATTTTGATACAATTCGTTATAATGTAGATAAACTTGAGTTGATAATAGATGATGAAATGTGGACACTCCCTAAATACAGAGAGTTATTGTTTATCAGATAAAATTGATTTATTTAAATAAACAAATTTTTCCATAAAAAATAGTGAGAGCGAACAAGAATCCTCTCACTTTTTTTACACAACAAACTAAAATTACACACATAACTGCGGTTTTCTTTAAAGATAAACGCGTAAAAAAACTGAAAGAAATGGACGTAACAACTTTGCAAACCGATGAATATGAGCAGCAATCGCTATATTCATTTGAAAACGAACATGATGCCTGTGGTGTTGGGCTAATACTTAACATCAACGGTGAAAAATCGCATGAAATCATTGATAAGGGATTGCAGGTGCTCGAGAATATGGTACATCGTGGCGCCGAAAGTGCCGATAATAAAACGGGTGATGGTGCAGGCATTTTAGTACAAATTCCACATGAATTTATTCTGTTACAGGGAATACCTGTTCCTTCGAAAGGTAGATATGGTACCGGACTTGTTTTTCTTCCTAAAGATAAGAACAAGGCAGAGTTATGTCTGAATGTTATTAGAGAAAAACTTGAAAAAGAGTCATTGCAACTGCTTGCAGTTAGAGATGTGCCGGTGAACCACCATATTTTAGGTGAAATTTCTGCATCCAATGAACCTCAAATAAAACAAATATTTGTAACAGGGAATCTTAGTCAGGAGGAACTTGAACTTAAGCTTTACGTAGTAAGAAAAAAAATTGAAAAATCAATTTTACAATCTAATCTGGCAAAAGAAAGAAGTTTTTATATTGTTTCTCTTTCTACCCGTCGAATGATTTACAAAGGTATGCTCACCTCACTACAATTGCGTGAGTATTATCCCGATTTATCAAATCCAAATTTCAGAAGTGCAATTGCATTAGTTCATTCACGCTTCAGCACGAATACTTTTCCTACATGGGATTTGGCACAACCATTTCGCATGATAGGGCACAATGGTGAAATAAATACGATTAGAGGAAACCGCCAGTGGATGGAGTCGCGCGAAAGTGTGTTAAAATCCGATCAGCTTGGAAATCTGCAAGAGTTATATCCAATTGTACAGCCAGGAATGAGTGACAGTGCTTCACTCGATAATGTGCTTGAATTTTTAGTTATGTCAGGTAAATCTCTGCCTCATGCCATGGCAATGCTTGTACCTGAAAGTTGGAATACCAAAAACCCGATCTCTGACGAATTACGTGCATTTTATGAGTACCATAGTACTTTTATGGAACCATGGGATGGCCCTGCAACTTTACTTTTCAGTGATGGTAGATATGCCGGTGGTATGCTTGACCGTAACGGTTTACGTCCGGCACGTTATCTGATTACTCATGATAACATGATGGTAATCGCATCTGAAACGGGCACAATTGAAATTGAGCCTGCCAGAGTAAAAGAGCGAGGAAGGCTTAAACCAGGAAAAATGTTGTTGGTAGATACGAAAAAAGGTGAAGTTTATTACGATGCTGAATTAAAGGAAAGGCTTGCAAAAGCATTTCCATATAGGGACTGGCTGAACAGAAATTGTATAAATTTGGATGATATTTCATCGGGAAGAAATGTAAAAAACGATTTACCAGGTTATAAAACACTTCTTAAAGCCTATGGATATTCAAAAGAAGACATAGAGCGATTGATTCTGCCCATGGCCTATGATGGCTACGAACCTGTTTCCTCTATGGGTAACGACGTAACTCTTGCTGTTTTTTCAGACAAGCCTCAAAGATTGTATAATTATTTCAGGCAGCAGTTTGCTCAGGTTACAAATCCTCCGATCGATCCTATTCGTGAAGAACTTGTAATGTCATTAACAGGATATATTGGTTCAGTGCATCAAAATTTGCTCGAAGCTGCACCTGAAATTTGTAAAATGGTAAAACTCAAAAGTCCTGTGCTAACCAATTCCCAGTTTGACATTTTGAGTAATTTGAAATACAAAGGGTTTTCGACCATTTCATTACCTATGCTTTTCGATCCCCAAAAAGGTGCTGCCGGACTCGAAAAAGCCATTCAGGAACTTTGTCTGGCAGTAGAAAAAGCGGTTGACGATGGCAAAAACTATATTGTTTTATCCGATAGGGGTGTAGATGCTACACATGCTCCTATTCCGTCTCTGATGGCTGTATCGGCTGTTCATCTTTATTTGGTGCAAAAACGTAAGAGAATGCAAATAGATATTGTAGTCGAATCGGCAGAACCACGCGAAGTAATGCACTTTGCACTATTATTTGGTTTTGGTGCTAATGCAGTTAATCCTTATATGGTATTTGCCATTATCAATGAAAAAATTAAATCAGGTGATATAAATATTGATTTGGATACTGCAAAAAAACACTATATTAAGGCTGTAAACAAAGGTTTACTAAAAGTGCTCTCAAAGATGGGTAACTCCACTCTTCGCAGTTATCGTGGTGCGCATATTTTCGAAGCGATAGGGATTTCTTCTGCTTTTCTCGATAAATACTTCAAGGGAATCAGTTCTTCAATTGAAGGTATAGATATTGAAGATGTTGCCCGTGAAGTAATTGAACCTCATCAAAGGGCATTTTACCCGGAAGAAGGTGATGATATAGATCGATTAGAAAATCTTGGTCATTATGCTTATCGGGTTAACGGAGAAACACATGCATGGAATCCGGAAACAATAGCACGTTTGCAAATAGCAACACGTACAGGTAGTTATGAAAAATACAAAGAATATGCAAAAATTGTAGACGAAAAACCTGCACCTTCTTTTATTCGTGATTTGATGGATTATCAAATTAATCCGATTGATATTAAAGAAGTAGAACCTGCTGAAAACATTATGAAACGTTTTGTAACAGGTGCTATGTCTTACGGTTCAATTAGTCGTGAAGCACATGAAGCTATGGCAATTGCCATGAATATTATAGGAGGAAGAAGTAATACCGGTGAAGGTGGCGAAGATCCTGAACGATATAAAAAACGTGCCGACGGTTTAAGTACACGTAGTGCAATCAAACAGGTTGCAGCTGGTAGGTTTGGTGTTACGGCAGAATATCTTGTAAATGCCGACGAAATTCAGATAAAAATTGCTCAGGGTGCTAAACCCGGCGAAGGTGGTCAACTTCCTGGACATAAGGTAGATAAAATAATTGCCAAAACAAGGTATTCTATTCCGGGAATTTCACTTATTTCGCCTCCGCCGCATCACGATATTTATTCAATCGAAGATTTGGCACAGTTGATTTTTGATTTGAAAAACATAAATCCCTCTGCTATTATCAGCGTTAAACTTGTTTCTGAAACCGGAGTTGGAACTATTGCTGCCGGTGTAGCAAAAGCGAAGGCAGATTTAATCCTCATAAGCGGATCGGAAGGAGGTACCGGTGCCAGTCCTTCAAGTTCAATTAAACATGCCGGCTTGCCGCTTGAAGTGGGTTTAGCTGAAACACAGCAAACATTGGTTTTAAATAATTTACGCGGACAGGTAAAATTACAGGCTGATGGTCAGTTAAAAACAGGTAAAGATATCATCACATCTGCATTACTTGGTGCCGAAGAATTTGGATTTGCAACAAGCGCTCTCATCGTTTTGGGATGTATTATGATGCGCAAATGCCATTTGAATACATGTCCGGTTGGAGTGGCTACCCAAGATGAAGCTTTACGTAAACATTTTGTAGGGCGTTATGAATATCTTGTTAATTTCTTCAGATTTTTAGCGGAGGATGTACGTGAACATCTTGCACGAATGGGATATAAAAGCCTCGATGAGATAATCGGAAAAACAGAATTGATAACAAGAAGAAATTA
Source organism: uncultured Paludibacter sp. (assembly GCA_964396515.1). Lineage (GTDB taxonomy): Bacteria > Bacteroidota > Bacteroidia > Bacteroidales > Paludibacteraceae > Paludibacter. Next base: position 1,324 of record CAYNGF010000115.1, on the reverse strand, counting down.
TGAATCGACAAATCCGAAAATCAAAAAAGTTGATATTTCAAAGTTAACATTCAAACCGAAAGATTGTAATAAAGTTGCTTGCAGACAAGTAAAAGCACAAGATCATAAAATTCAGAATGTACTTGATCATCAGCTGATAAATAAATCACTTCCGGCGCTTGATTTATGTATGCCCGTTGAACTCAATTTGAATATTAAAAATACCGATCGCACAACCGGAGCAATGCTCTCAGGCGAAATTGCAAAAAGATACGGACAAACTGGTTTACCTGCCGATACTATCAGAGCATATTTTAAAGGTTCTGCGGGACAGAGTTTTGGTGCTTTTTTAAGCAAAGGAGTGTTTTTTCAACTCGAAGGTGAAGCAAATGATTATTTAGGTAAAGGCCTTTCCGGAGGAAAAATTGTAGTCATTGCACCTCGTGAAAGTACTTATCAACCTGAAAAGAATATAATTGCAGGAAATACTTTATTATATGGAGCAACATCAGGCGAGGTGTATATTAACGGTATCGTGGGTGAACGTTTTTGCGTACGAAATTCAGGTGCAATTGCAGTTGTTGAAGGTGCAGGTGACCACTGTTGCGAATATATGACAGGTGGTAGAACAGTGGTACTTGGACCAACCGGTCGAAATTTTGCTGCAGGTATGAGTGGTGGTGTAGCTTATGTACTCGACGAAGCAGGAAATTTTGACTATTTCTGTAATATGGAAATGGTTGAGCTTTCGCTTATTGAGGACAGTGCCGACAACAAGGAATTATTTGGATTAATTTCAACACATTATAAATATACCGGAAGTAAACTTGCACGTAAAATTCTCGATAATTGGAAAGATTATGTTGATAAATTCATAAAAGTAGTTCCAATTGAATATAAAAAGGTTCTACAGGAAGAAAAAATGGAAGCAATCAACAAGAAAATTGCCCAGGTTGAGAGGGACTATTAAGTTTAGGTTAATTAGTAGATTACTAAATTAACAAGTAAGAAGCAATAAAATTATAAAAGTAACAAACTAAAAACAGAACCTGAAAGTTACTCTAAATTGAGTAGATTTCAAGGGGTTAAAGAATATGGGAAATCCAAAAGCATTTATGATGATACCCCGCAAGGAAGCGGGTTATCGTCCCGTAAACGAAAGAATTTACGACTTTGGCGAGGTTGAACAAACATTAAATCGGGAAGACAGAAAATTGCAAGCTTCTCGTTGTATGGATTGCGGTATTCCTTTTTGCCATTGGGCATGTCCGCTTGGAAATAAAATGCCCGAATGGCAGGATTTGATTTATAAGGGAAAATGGCAGGAAGGAGTTGATAATCTTCA